>NZ_PNCN01000001.1:0-34706 GCF_005886135.1 Pseudoalteromonas sp. S4741
TAACTTAAACGATCCGCATTAGTGCCATTGACAGGCTTTTATGGGCAAGTGCATGGTTACGTATTACTTATTGAAAATAAAGAAATATAAGGGTTACTAATGGCATTATCATTATGGTTTAGCTTAGCACTGGTATGCATGATGGGCGCAATGTCGCCAGGGCCTAGTTTAGCTGTGGTATTAAAGCATAGCTTAAATGGCGGGATGAAAAATGGCATGCTGGCAGCGTTAAGCCATGGTTTTGGTGTTGGCTTATATGCCGCAGCTTCACTGTTGGGGTTAGGCGCATTGATGTTGCAGTTTCCTACTGTGTACCAATTTTTAGTGTACTTAGGGGCAGCCTATTTAGCATATTTAGGTTTGAAAATACTATTTTCAAAGCCCAACGACAGCGAGCTAAACATTCAGCAAAGCGACATGAGCAGCTCTAAGGCGTTACAAGATGGCTTTGCCATTGCATTTTTAAACCCCAAACTAGCAATTTTCTTTTTGGCGTTATTTTCACAATTTATCGACCCAGAGAACCTTACTTTAAATATTGGCGTTATTATGTGCTTAACGGTTTTTGTGATAGATACAGGCTGGTATTTATTGGTGGCTTTACTTACTGAGGTGTCTAAAAAGCGCTTTGGTTTTACTAAATCATCCCCTTGGCTTGATAAAATATTAGCGGTGGTTTTTATAGGGTTGGCAATAAGAGTGGTGCTTATGGTGTAGTTTATTCAATTTTAGCAATCCTTACCGCTTACCTTAAAAACTGTTTTAGTAATTTTTAATGCTCCTGTGAAATAACGACGTGTGGCTGACTTTTCCTTTTAGTTGGTCGATATATTTTACGTTATCCACATGATCGCAGCACTTCATGACTAAGTTCCTTTCCTTGCTAGCTATTGCCCTTGCTGGTGCATACGTATTCATTACACTTGATTTACTTTTTGGTTACACTTTATTGGTTTTATTTTATCCACAAATTAAAAATAAACAGCACACAATTATAAAATCAATAGGGTAGGAAGCTCATGGGGAAATTTAAACTGAGTGCATTAATGCTCGCAATGTTTGCAGCCAGCAGTGCATTGGCCGCAGCTGAAAGTGAGGCACAAGCAACAGTCAATCCACAGTTAGATGAGGATTTAGAAGTTATTGAAGTAACCGGCTTTAGCCGAAGCTTAATTCAATCACTTAACCAAAAACGTTTTACAGATACAGTGTCAGAGCAGCTATCTGCCGATGATTTAGGAGCGTTACCTGATGTATCAATGGCAGATGCACTAACGCGATTACCAGGTATTTCAGCTGTAAGAACCGGTGGTCAAGCCGCCGAAATAAACATTCGTGGTATGTCGGGTGGGTTTGTGTTTTCAACCCTAAATGGCCGTGAGCAAGTATCCTCCAGTGGTAGCCGCAGTATTGAATTTGATCAGTACCCGTCTGAATTGATCAGCTCAGCAGCCGTGTATAAATCACCAAAAGCTTCGCTTATTGAAGGCGGTGTTGCGGGTACGGTAGAGCTGCAAACAGCCAGCCCGCTTGATAATGAACAGCAGCATAAGTTTGTGGTCAACGCTAGAGGCATGTACAACGACCGAGCGTCTGAGGTGAACGATGCCACTGAGTTTGGCGATCGCATTAGCTTTTCCTATCAAGGGAAATATTTAGATGACACGCTAGGTGTTGCGCTTGGCTATGCGCGCTTATTTCAACCTAGTGTAGCAACACAGTTTATTGGCCTCGCTTATAACGATAATAAAGATATAGATGGCTTGGCAAATGATACTAATGGCCCTGAAGTAAACCCAGAAAACGAATACATTAGTGAAGGTTTTGAGCTCCAGCATTTAGGTGGTGAAGAAACCCGTAACGGTTACATGGCAGCAATTGAATGGATACCTGTAGATAACTTTAAGCTAAAGGGTGATGTGTTTTTATCACGCTTTGACACTGAGTCATTTGCCCGTGGTTTACGAGTGAAGTTAGGCGGCCCAACGGCCACTTATACAAACGCTCAGCTAGAGGGCAATTCAGTGGTTGGCGCCTCTGTTAATCGCACCTCAAAAAGCTATACCCGAATTGAAATCGTTAACGATGATAACCAAGACTTTGACGAAGTAGACAGTTACGGCGTTAACGCGGACTGGCAAGTAACAGAGCGTTTAAACGTCAATATGGATGTGTCTTTGTCGCGAGCAAAGAGTAATTTTCGCAATGGTTTATTGTGGGCATTGGTTGCCGAAGATGCGACAGCGCAAGAGCCAGTGTTAGATAAAAACGTATCAATAAACTATCAGCTTAATGGTTTAAATTTACCGGATGTCGGCTTTAATCAAGCAGCTGCATTTAGCGATATCGACCGGGTAATGGTAAGTAAATACGGTATTTATCCATATCAAAATGAAGATGAAGTAAGTGCTTATCGACTTGATTTTAAATACGAGTTGGATAACAGCTGGTTTAGCTCTGTGGAATTTGGTGCGCGTTATTCAGATCGCGAATACAGCAACAATCGTTCGGTGTTTGAATACGGCAATGACGGTGATTTCTCAGCAACTGAGCCGCCACTGCGTTTAACCAATGACATGGTAAATGTTGTTGATTGGGAAGGCGAGTTTAGCTACTTTCCATCGTATTTAGCGATTGATGTAGATAAAGCGCTCAATGCGTGGTTCCCAGAAGGTGCGCCTACACCGGTGACCACCTGGGGTAACGCTGATGGGGTGGTTGACCCACAAGGTTACACCACAAACTATTCATGGACTATGTTACAAAGTGGCTCAGTGTATGAGGAAGTGCTGTCAGCGTACGCTATGCTTAATATTAATGCTGAGATTGGCAATATGCCCGTGCTGGGTAATATTGGTATTCGCCGTGTCGATACCGACCAATCGGCCACGATTTTAGAGAACGTCAACGGGGATTTAGCGCTGGGCGCACAAAATATTACCGATAGCATCGGCATTGTAAATCAAAACTATCTACCTAATGTGCTTGGCACTACTTACACCGACTACCTACCATCGCTTAACTTAAACTTTCAGTTAACTGATAACACGCAATTGCGTTTAGCGGCGGCTAAAGTGATGTCGCGTCCGCCAATAAACCGTTTAGCGGGGGACGCCAGTGCGCAGGCAGATAAAACCACCGGTAAAATAAATGGCTCAAGTACTAACAACCCGTTCTTAAAACCATTTTATGCTGACCAATACGATATCTCTTACGAGCATTATTTTGATGAATCAGATGGTGCGCTTGTTGTAGCCGGTTTTTATAAAAATATAGATTCGTTTATCGATACGATTGCAATTGAGGGATTTGATTTCAAAGGCAATGGTTTTAACGTCCCCGAGTATATTGAAAACCCAGTCAGTGGCGAGCAAGTAGCCACCACTAACGGCACTTACACAACGGCGGTAAATAACGCTAATGGCGGTTATATTCGCGGTATTGAACTTGCCTACACGCAAGTATTTTCGTTTTTACCCGCGCCGTTTGATGGTCTTGGGTTTAACGGTAGCTATTCATACACCGAAAGCGAAGTTGAATCTATCACCAGCTTAGGTGGTGAAACAGTTACACAAGGCTTACCTGGTTTGTCTAAAAATGTGTTAAACGGCACTTTATTTTATAGCTTAGATAATTTTGAAACCCGCCTTAACGTGCGCTATCGCTCAGACTTTGTGTCAGAGCAAGTGGCTATTAATGAACAAGTGGTAAATTTTGACGCCGAGACCGTAGTCGATTTTCAAACCTCTTACCAATTTACAGACTCATTTGGCATGTTGCTACAGGTTAATAACCTCACCGATGAACCCACTCAAAGCTACTTTGGAAATGAAAGTATTACTGGGACTACCCAGTACTTTGGACGTCAGGTTTATTTAGGTTTTACCTATAGCCATTAATGCAAATTGGAGCATACATAATGAATATAATAACTAAAATGACTCATTTGCTATTCGCAGTGAGCTTAACGTTACTGTTTGGCTGTGGTGGTTCAGGTAGTAGCGATGTAAAAGCAGGGCAAACTCTTTTAACGTGTGATGTACCACAAGTTCCTAACACCGAAGGGACTCAATGCGTTGATCCCGAACCTATCTCTTGCGACGCACCGTTATTTCCTGATGCGAACAATGAAAGCTGTATCAATGGCTATAATCCGGACTTACCTGATCCGGTTGTGTTCGCTGGGGAGAATGAAGCCGTATTATTTTATAAGCGCCCTGAAAATGAAGGGTACGAAGGCTACCGCTTACATTCATGGAATACCGACGGTTGTGATGCTTATGCGCCGCCGTTTGATGCTACTGATTGGGCTGATGGTCACGAATACGACGGTATTGATCCAAATTATGGTGCTTACTGGATTGTGGCACTCAAAGACGGTTACACCGAGTGCGCTAATTTCATCATACATATTGGCACAGAAGGCACCGGCAAAGCCCATGGTGATGTGGATTTAACTATGCCACTGATGCAAGACGATGAGCGTTTTGTGCGTATGAACTTTACCTTTGACGGTGAGCCATCTGTATTTGAGTTCCCAGTTGCAAGCTTAGGTGAACGCCCGGTTGCGATTGATGGCGCATCAGCACATTGGATTGATTTAAATACAGTATTGTATAAGCCAAGTAATGAGCTTACGCAAATCATTAAGTTACATTCTTCTGCAACTGCTGACTTGGTGGTTGATTTAGACACTGGGCTAAATGGTGAAACCGTTGAGCTTACAGCAACCGAGTTAAGTGATGAGCAAGCTGCAAAAGTACCACACTTAACGGATTGGACTGCTTATCAAGGCAGTTGGGATGCGGACGCTGCAAAGCAGCTTATAAAGCAACAGCTTGTTGTTGCAGGCTACGATGCGGACGGCAAGCTACTTGAAGCCAGTTTAGTGCAAACAGCAAAAGCCCTTGATGCACTGTACACCCAAGGTGAAAGTGACGCGAATGAAGCCATGTTAGGCGTGCATTATAATAACAATGCAATTGATGTTTCAGTTTGGGCACCCACCGCTAGCAATATGATGATCAATGTATTTGACGCTGATAAAGCACAAGTACATAGCACCGCCATGACGTTAGACAACAATACCGGTATTTGGTCAGTCAGTTTAGACAGCCAATACGACCGTCATTATTATCGCTTTGCGTTTGATGTCTATCACCCAACCACTAAAGCAATTGAAAGCTTATGGAGTACCGACCCTTACTCACTCAATGTATCGAGTAATGGGCTTTATTCACAGCTGATAAACTTGAGCGATGACGACACTAAACCAGAGGGCTGGGACGAGCGCATTGTGCCAACAGTGGCTAACCCAGAAGATGCGGTTATTTATGAAGGCCATGTACGTGATTTTAGTGTTCGCGATCAGTCAGTGAGCGAAGCAAATCGCGGTAAATACCTGGCATTCACTGAACTTGAAAGCGTGCCAATGCAGCACCTTAAGCAATTAGCTGATAAAGGCTTAACACACTTTCATTTACTCCCAGTGACTGATATTGGCACTATTGAAGAAGATGCTTCAGAGCGTGTTGAAATCACTGACACCTTAGGTAAATTATGTGAGCGTATAAACGATGAAGCAGATGCCTGTAAAATCGAAGATAAAAACAGCATCATTGTTGATATTATGCAAAGTTACCTACCTGGCTCAGATGATGCACAAGCACTAGCCAGTGCGATGCGTGATTTAGACGGCTTTAACTGGGGTTATGACCCTCATCACTTTATTGCGCCTGAAGGTTCATATGCATCAAGCAGTGAAGGTATTGCTCGTGTACTTGAAACACGCGCCATGGTGCAATCATTACAAGAAGTAGGACTTCGTGTGGTACTTGATGTGGTCTATAACCACACAACATCATCAGGCGTCTGGGAAAAATCAGTCTTCGACAAACTAGTGCCTGGTTATTACCACCGTTACAACGAAGTATCTGGGGCGATTGAACGCTCAACGTGCTGTGAAAACACAGCAACTGAACATGTGATGATGGACAAATTCGTTACAGATTCAATGGTTATTCTTGCTCGCGACTTTGGTTATGACAGCTTCCGTTTTGATGTAATGGGGCATATGCCTAAGTCATCCATTTTAGCTGCGCGCGAAGCGGTGCAAGCGGTTGACCCAGATAACTACTTCTACGGTGAAGGTTGGGACTTTGGTGAAGTGGCTAATAACCGTTTGTTCACTCAAGCTAAGCAAGCTGATATGGCAGGCTCCGAAGTGGGCACATTCAATGACCGTATTCGTGAAGCCGTGCGTGGTGGTGCAATGTTTAGTAATAACCCGACAGATGGCAATCTAGCGGAGCAAGATACCTTACGTTTATCGCTGGCGGGCAACTTACAAAATTACATTCTTAAAGATTTTAAAGGTAATTCGGCAAAAGGTAATAGCTTTAGCTGGAACACGCAACCAACAGCTTATGCGTTAGACCCAGCAGATAGCATTAACTACGTATCAAAGCATGACAACGAAACACTGTGGGATCAGTTGCAATATAAGCATGCATCAAGCATGAGTATTGAGCAACGTGTGCGTGCGCACAACATGGCGTTGTCTATTCCACTTATGAGCCAAGGCATTCCGTTTATGCAACTGGGTGCTGATTTACTGCGTTCTAAGTCAATGGATCGTGATAGTTATAATGCCGGTGATTGGTTTAATGCTGTTGATTTAACCAAAGAGAATAATAACTGGAACATTGGTCTACCTAACGCAGAGAAGAACCAAGAAAAATGGCCTGAGATCATGCCTATTTCTGCTAACTCTGATGCACAGGCAATGCCACAAGATATTGCTTATGCAGGCGATGTGTTCCAAGAGTTTTTAGCAATTCGCAGTAGCAGCCCATTATTTAGATTAACCACCGAACAAGATGTAATTGACCGTGTGGGCTTTCATAATGTAGGTGAAAACCAGCAGCATGGTTTGATAGTAATGAGTATTGACGATGGTGAAGGTCTCGTTGATTTAGATATCGCAGTAGATGCTGTTGTTGTTGTTATTAATGCGACGCAGCAAGCACTTTCACACACGGTACTCACGGCTACTGGGTTTGAATTACACCCAACTCTTAAAAACAGTGTAGATAGTAGCATGACGGAAGTGAGTTTTACGGCCAGTGAAACCGACGGCACGTTCACTGTGCCTGCTTACACTATGGCTGTGTTTGTTAAACCACAAGGCGAGAGCCAAGGCGCTGGCTTGAGTGCTGATGCAACTGTTGGTGCGCCAGATATCGTCCCTTATGGCAGCACTGAGGTGTATCTTCGTGGTGATTTAAATGAGTGGGGGCTCTCTGATCAATTTGAATATGTTGGCAGTGGCGAGTATCAAATTATGAAGGCGCTGACAGCTGGGGAGAGCTTTGGTTTCAAAGTTGCTTCAGAGAGTTGGAACCTCGTGAATTTTGGTGCTAATTCAGAGCAAGAGGCTGTTGTTCAATTGGGAGTAGAAAAACAACTTAGTTTTAATGGAGCTAATATTAGCTTTACGGCAGACACCGCAGATAACTATTTGTTCTCGTTTAATGCTTCAGATAAAGAAAACCCAACTCTGACAGTGGTAAAAATAGGGCCATTTGGAAATGTGTCGTTATATTTACGTGGCAGTTTAAATGACGCTGGTAGTTTGTGGGGGACAGACGATCAATTCACATACAGTGGTGATGGTTTATATACTTTTTCCAAACAGCTAAGTGCACAAAGTGATGCATATGAGTTTAAAGTTGCTACCAGTGATTGGAGTACTGTCAATTTAGGAGCTGGTGGAGATAGTTCAGAAGTAATATTAGGGAGTGAAACACCTTTAGCGGCTTCTAATAATAACTTGAGCTTGTTAATTGAAACCGAAGGAGAATATCGCTTTGTGGTTAATGCAAATGATCTCGAAGCGCCTTTTATTATTGTTAACTTACAATAAGCTTTCACTAAGATAGCCGAAGCCGAGTTTTATACTCGGCTTTTTTATTATAGTTGCATTCAGCCACAATATTCCCTAGGTTAATAGAATAAATATCAAGGAGGTTATGAATGTCTGAGTTAGCCCTGAAAACCGCAAGTTTTAACCCTAAAGTAAAATCTTACTGGATCACGCTAGGGGTTATTACCTGCTTAGTGTGTTTGGTTGGTATCCCATTGATTCCAATCGTAGCCTTAATAATTTGGATCGTGGCAGGGCGTATGCTTAAAGCAATGTCAGCTAACTTATTAGAGCGTAAGCTAGTAGTAAAACGCGGTGTGTTTTTTAAAGAAGAAAAATCGATTCCGCTTGAAAAAATCACTGATGTGGGATTAAGTCAGGGGCCATTAATGCGACTATTTGGTTTATACCGCTTAAGCTTTGAAACTGCAGGGCAGTCTGGTCACGGTGCATTAGTATCGTTACTTGGGGTAGTTAATGCCAGTGAATTTCGTGAAGCCATTTTAACTCAAAAAGATAACCTCACTTCAGATCAGCCAGCCCAATCTAATAACGATGAACCACAAAGCCAAGTAGAGCTCATCCGCTCGCTTACCTACAGCGTAAAAAACATCGAGCAAATGCTAGTTACACTTCTGGAAGAGAAAAAATGATTAGGTCATATAGGGAGCTAAAGGGAATATGGTTAAGTAAGGATTGCTTTTGGCTTGTTTATTTGTAGGCGCCATCCGATGACGCCTACAACATGCTAACCCTAAGTATCTCCATTATTAGTGCTCGAAATATACGAGGACATTGATGATGACAGATTTCTATCTAAAGCATTTTTTAAGCATTGGGAGACTGATGGCGCTGATATTTTATAGTGATTTAATGCAATACCGTCTAAATAAGTTAAATAAGGGTTTACCGATAAACTGAACGCACCTAACTCTTTTATCCACTTCGCTAAAAAAATAACACGGTATTGCCCGTCGCTTCCATTGTTAAGATTAACTTCTAAATTTAAATTCTTACTCACCTCACTCCACGGACTCTGATACAAGGTCTCACCAACTATGATCGGTTTTGATGTAAAAAAGCTATCAGGATTTTTAATATTATTTTCAATTTTATGATTTACCCAGTTTTGAATTCGAGATGATGTATATTCTTCAAATACAGCCTTTACTGCATTATTTACATGGGAGGGGCAGTTGTTTTGTCTATCTAGATGAGAAGACTGACTTATTTGATAAAGTGGCATTAGGGTTAGTTCAGTTTGAAGTGTGTGTTTAAATGTTGAGAAATGCCCATCAATTGCTTTTTGTTTAGATATAGCAATAAGATCATTTTTATTTAATATCGTAGCTTCTATATATTTATCTGACTCATTTTTACTATGATTTCCCACAAAAAATGCAAAGTGGTTGTTTCCAGAGACATCCATCATAATAACTTTATGCGGATTTGAATCACATGTTTGATCAGCAATAGCAGCTTTTTGATTAGAGAGTGTAGTGTGGCATTGAGTTAATGGTGCATTGCTTTTTGCTAGTTCAGAGGCTCTGTCATAATTACAATCTTCACATACCATTAAGGTTATGCTGTCATCAGCATTTACAGAGTGAGCGATGCCGAGTAAAAATAATAAAGCTGCAACTTTTTTCATAAAGTCTTCCTTAGACGAGTGTTCCTTTTTTATACACTAGCGTTGAAGTTTATTAATTTCAATCTTTGATTTTAATTGAGCATTGTAATTCTCTAATTTGGATTATGTTACAAAGCTCAGCGATCGGTTGATCGCCGAGTAATTTAATTCTTAGCATTTAAAATGCCTGACAAACATCTTCTGCTTTACAGGTAATAACTGTGACGTTTTCGTAGCCTACTCGGGTCAGGGCTTCAGCACTTAATGTTGCGCGCGCACCACTAGCGCAATGTAAGTAAATAGGGCGTGCTGCGTCTTTTTCTATTTCCATGAGCTTCATTTCAAGTAGCCCGCGAGGAATGTTTATAGCGCCTATAGCTGCTTTGGTGGCATGTTCAGCGGGTTCTCGTACATCAATCAACAATCCTTTATTTTGCTCAAGCTCTTTCTTTGCTTGTTCGGCATCAATACGACGCTGATTAGGAGTAATTATTTTTAGTAAATCTGGAATAGGGGTAAGCATGGTGTTTATTCCTTAAAGCCAAGTTTGCGTAATAGAGTGATCATTGGGCACCAGCTAGTAAAAGCTGATTGAATTAAATTTACTGCGATAAAAGCGGTAAAGTAAATCCACTTAGGATCGTGATAAGTTTGCAATAAAAGCGACACAATAATCATTATGCCAGCGATTAGTCTGAGTGCGTTATTTAGCTTCATTATAGTAGGCCAGTTATTTAGTTCAGTACAGTTACTATATTAGATTTATCTATATTAGTAAAATCTAATATTAGACTTTTCTAATCTAACGTTTTATACTCAGACTCTATTTTAGAATAAGAGCATAGTATGAATATTGACTTTACTGCCATGGCCGGCAATGTAGAACAAGCCGAGCAGCTATTAAAAATTTTAGCCAATAAAAATCGCTTGATGATTTTATGTTCTTTGCAAGATTCAGAAATGAGCGTATCTCAGCTCAATGAAGCTGTGCCATTAGCGCAGTCTGCGTTATCTCAGCACTTAGCAGCGTTGCGTAAAGCAAACATTGTGGCTACGCGCCGCGAGAGCCAAACAATTTATTATCGTGTCATTGATGAAAATGCAGTCGTTTTGCTTGGTACCTTGTATGGGTTATTTTGTAAGGGCTAAGTGCGATGAGCTTAATAGACAATGCGGTAAAAAGTAGTTTAAGTGGTCGCATTCCGATTGTTATTTTTGTGATGTCTTTGTTACTTGGGGTATTTGCACTAAATCAAACACCTCGAGAAGAAGAGCCACAAATTACTGTGCCCATGCTCGATATTTATGTATCAGTACCTAACGTTGAGGCGCCTGAAGTCGCTAGGTTAGTAACACAACCACTCGAGAAGTTACTGGCTCAGCTGGTGGGAGTTGAGCATATTTACTCAACCACACAAACTAACAGTACAGTGGTTACGCTGCGTTTTGAAGTAGGGCACAATCGCGAACAAGCTATTTTAGATACCTATGCAAAATTAAATAGTTATCAGCATACAATGGCATCGGTGATCGAAAGTTGGCAAATTCGTCCAATAGAAGTAGATGACGTGCCTATTGTGATGTTAGGCCTCTACAGTAAAGACCCGCAACTCTATGGTGATTACGAGTTAACCCGTTTTGCTAACGAAATTGCTAATAATTTACAACGCATTGAGCATACCAGTGAAGTTAAAGTAATTTCAGGGCGTACACGCACTCTTACCATTAATTTAAATGCCAGCGCACTGGCTGCCCATCAAACCACGGTAAACGATGTTTTTTACGCATTAAATGTATCAAACCAACTCACTCAAGTAGGGAGTGTGGTTGATAATCAGCAGCAAATTGCAATTCAGGCAGGTGATGTTCTACGAAGTCAATCTGCTGTAGAACAGCTGGTAGTGAATGTTGTTAATGGCAAAAGTGTTTACTTGCTTGATGTTGCAAACGTTATTGATGGCCCAAGTGAAGCTAAGCATTACCAATGGCTTGCTCAATCGGCAAACCAGCAGCAGTTGCCTATGGTTACTTTAAGCGTAGCTAAGCAAGCAGGGACTAATGCGGTTGCTGTTGCAAATGATGTTCATACCATGATGAATGAACTTGCAAATACTTTACTGCCACCAGAAGTTAGCCATACAGTGCTCAGAGATTATGGCCAAACTGCCGATGAAAAAGTAAATAACCTCACATCAAGTTTAGTGTTTGCAGTGTTTACTGTGGTAATTTTTGTTGGCGTGTTTTTAGGTTGGCGTCCTGCCGTGGTGGTTGGGCTGGCTGTGCCTATTTGTTATGGCATTACTCTCTCATTAGATTTTGCATTTGGTTACACCATTAATCGGGTGACATTATTTGCGCTTATTTTATCATTAGGCTTACTGGTAGATGACCCAATCACAGGTATTGATAATATTAGCCGCTTTTTGAATAAAAAAGGCGATAAAAAACAGCAGATTGTTGGCGCAATGAGCGAAATTAGAAGCGCCTTACTTATGTCTACGCTCACTATTATGGTGGCGTTTATTCCACTGGCGTTTATTACCGGAATGATGGGGCCGTACATGGCACCTATGGCATTTAATGTGCCGGTTAGCGTGATGGTTTCTACCATTGTTGCATTTTTTGTAACCCCTTGGCTTGCGATGAAGTTACTCAAGCCTGATAACGAACAACCCTCTGAGCTTGCTCCTAAAGTTGGTGCATATCAAAGAATATTAAGCCCATTATTGGTTTCTAAGGAGCGAGCAAAACTTGTTTTGTGGCTAACCCTAGCATTATTTATCATTAGTGCCATGTTACCCGTGATGCGTTTGGTGCCTTTAAAGCTACTCCCTTTTGATAATAAAAATGAGCTGCAAGTGCTGATAGATATGCCAGAGGGGACTAATCTGGAGCGCACAGCTGCATTTACTAAACAAATCCAAACACTCACATGGCAATTAAACGAAGTAAGTGAAATAGCGGCCTATGTTGGCCAACCCTCTAGTATGGACTTTAACGGTATGGTGCGCGGTTATTATCGCCGTGAGGCAGCGAATCTCGCCGAGCTGAGGGTATTGTTAGTGGATAAGTCTGAGCGCGATCATCAATCGCATGGAGTAGTTATGCGCCTTCGCGAACAGCTCGCGATGCTAGCAACCGATGGCATTGTAATAAAAGTGGTTGAAGTACCACCAGGGCCGCCGGTACTGAGTACCTTAGTTGCTGAGGTTTACCGAGATGCTTTTGTTGATGAGCAAACACATTCTCACGCTGCCCAGCAGCTAGCTGCGCGTTTACAGCAAGAGCCTCATGTAGTTGAAGTCGATACCTCAATGGTGGCACCCTCGCCATTACAGCGCTTTGTTACCAATAAAACCAAGGCCGCACTCAGTGCGGTTTCAACTCAAAATATTGCACAAACACTCAGTATTGCCTCTCAAGGTGAAAACGTGGGTGTACTTTATGTGAGCAATGAAACAGAGCCCGTTGATATTAAATTACAGCTACCGTACAGCGAGCGAAATCAGCTTTCGCAATTACTTGCACTTCAGGTTAGGGGCGACAGAGATTTAGCTAAAACCAGTAACGAGTTTGGTTTAAGCAGTGCGCCAAGGCCGTTAGTATCGCTTTCAGAACTCGGTGAATTTACACAACATCATGTTGCTAAAGCGATTGTTCGTAAAGATCAGCGCGACGTGATTTATGTTATGGCTGAGCTTAATGGGCGCACACCAGCGGAAGTGATTGCTGATGTGAATGCTGATTTAAATGTATCAAACGATGAGTTTGTTAAAACATCGTGGGTAGGTCGTCACTTTTTTAATAATGGCGGAACAGCCCCATGGCAACTACCACAAGGAACCCATGTCAGCTTTAGCGGCGAGGGGGAATGGCGCATAACCATTGATGTATTTAGAGATATGGGCATTGCCTTTGCGTTTGCGCTCAGTGCTATATTTATAATTTTACGGGTACAAACACAGTCGGCGAGTTTATCGCTGATTATCATGTCAGCTATTCCGTTAACAGTAATAGGCATAATGCCAGGTTTTTGGCTGTTAAATCAGTTTGGTGAGCGCTCTATAGCTGGAGCCCCAGAGCCGGTATTATTTACTGCCACAGCGATGATAGGCATGATTGCCCTTGCAGGTATCGTGGTGCGTAACTCACTTATTTTGGTTGAGTTTATTAATCAAGCTCGCGGCCAAGGCATGGCAATTAAAGAGGCGCTTGTTACAGCGGGTACGGTGCGAATGCGCCCTGTGCTCCTAACCGCAGGTACCACTTTATTAGGTAACTTAGTGATCACACTCGATCCGGTATTTAGCGGGCTCGCGATTGCGATTATTTTTGGCATTGTGGCGTCTACATTATTTTCATTATTTGTAGTACCGCTTGTTTATTATTTAGTGTTTGCAAGCACAGAGGATAAAGCGCATGCAGGGTAAATCAAAATTTATAGGCACATTGGCCGCGTTATTTTTCATTATTATGGCTGTGCTTTATATGGCGGGCAGCTTTTCTGACAAGCAAACTGCAGGCTTAAAAGAATCACAAATAACGAACTATCAAGGTGAGCGAGTAACGGTAACGCTGCAAAGTATTGCAGGCACTGAGCAGGTACCAGGTAGTGTAATAGCAAAACAAAATACGCAAATTTCATCGCATGTTATGGCGCAAGTTGAGCAGTTAAAAGTACGTGCTGGCGATAAAGTCGCTAAGGGCGATTTACTTATTATGCTCAAGCAAGATGATTTTAAAGCGGCATTAGCGCAAAGCAGTGCAAATATTAATGCGGTGCAAGCGTCGTTAACGCAAGCTAAAAAGCAACTAGCCAGAATGATTGATTTAAATGCGCAAGGATTAGTATCTGTTAGTGAATTAGATGACGCCAAAGCAAAGTTTGAAAACTTAACCGCTAATTTAGCGGTTGCTAAGCAACAGCAAACGCAAGCTCAGGTATCGCTTAATTATACGCGTATTACTGCCCCTATTTCGGGCGTGGTCGTTGAGCGCCTAACTGAACCTGGCGATACTGCAACACCCGGTAAACCGCTGATTACTTTGTATAACCCATTACAGTTACAGCTTGAATTTAATGTACGTGAACAACAAGCAGTAAAATTAAGAGTCGGGGACAGTTTAAATGTGGCATTACCTTCTCTTGATATAACAACACCCGCAACGGTGAGCGAAATTGTACCAGTGGCAGATAACGCGGCGCGCAGCTTGCTTATTCGTTTAGAAGCCGATGCGCAACTTGGTTTAATGCCAGGCCTTTATGCTCAACTACAGTTACCAATAAAAAGTACCCAAGGTGTATTAATTGATCCACGTTGGGTGCATGAGTTTGGTCAACTCAATATGGTGTATGTACTTGAAAACGAAACGCTGGTTAAACGTTTCGTGCGTTTAGGCAGTATTATAAATAACCAGCAACACGTAATAGCAGGCCTAAAAGAGGGTGATGTACTTGCTGTTGATTACATGCCAAGTCAAAGCGATTAAATAAAACTCGCAATTTCATCAATCGACTTTTTATCTAGGGCGTGCAGCGGCACTGTTGCATGCTCATCTGGGTAACCAGTAATAAGTAACATATAAGGGCGTTCGTTGTCTTTATCACGCCCACAAATATCGGTTAGAAAACTCATCGGTTTTGGTGTGTGGGTAAGTGTTGCAAGGCCTGCGCGGTGCAAGGCTTGAATTAAAAAGCCAGTGGCAAGGCCTACCGATTCATGCACATAGTAATTGGTGTTTTTATCGTCCGTATTTACACCCCCCTTTTTTTGACTAAACACCGCGATTAACCATGGCGCGTGCTCTAAATAGGGTTTGTTAGCATCGGTGCCTAAGGGTTTTAGTGCATCTAACCATTCTTCACCCGCTCTGCCTTCATAAAAAGAGCGTTCTAATTTCTCGGCTGCTTCACGAATTTTCTTTTTAACATCACTACTATTAATTGCTACAAAATGCCAAGGCTGGTGGTTTGCGCCACTAGGCGCTGTACCTGCCGCTTTTATACAGGTTTCGATGATTTCTTTTGGCACTGGGCGGTTACTAAAGCTGCGAATACTATGACGGCGTTGACTCGTTTGTAAAAACTCATTCGCACGCGTCAGCATTTCCTCTGGCGGGTATTCTATAAAATCGGCTAATAGTTGGCTTTTATGATTTTGCATGGCTGTTCGCTTCTTATTTTTAGAGTGTTTGGTTTAAAAGAGCAGCAAAGGCTTTATCTGCTAAGGTTTATAAAACCCGCGCTACGCATAAAATATTTATATCATATTACAAGGCTTAGCCAATAGATAAGAGCCTATTAGGTATCCTAAAACAGTAAAAGTCAGCTATTTTAGGATACTATTTTAAGCAAACAGGTCGCTATTTTGAGTGTTTATTCATAACGTAAGGCATCAATGGGATTAAGCCTAGCTGCTTTTATTGCGGGAGCTAAACCAAATACAATACCGATTAAAGAGGTAAAACCAAACGACAGCATAATAGCCCAGCCTGGTATATAAGCGTCGGGCATGCTTGGTACAGAGAGCGAAATGAGCTCGGCAGCACCATAGCCAATGACTAAGCCAATTAAGCCTCCAAATAATGACAGCACCACAGCTTCAACTAAAAACTGCAACATAATAAACCCTGGTGTTGCACCGAGTGCTTTTAGTGTGCCGATAACACGGGTACGCTCAGTTACTGATACCAACATAATATTCATTACGCCAATACCGCCAACAACAAGACTGATACCAACAATCCCTGCGGTTATTGCGGTAGCGCTGCCCGTAAATTTATCAACATTAGCACGTGCTTTTTCGGCGGTTTCAAACTCAAAGTCGTTTTCTTGCTCATCTTTTAACTTATGTAATTGCCGTAAAATGCGGGTGATTTTGGCAAGTACTAGTTCTTCCTCACTGTCTTCTTTGAGTCTAAACATAATTTGTACATTGCTGCTGCTACTTGGACCCTCTAATGCGCTCATGGTACTGATGGGAATATTAATATAATCGTCTTGATCGAACCCCAATAAACTACCTTGTTTTTCAGCCACGCCAATAATTCTAAACCACTCGCCGCCAAGTTTAATATATTCGCCTACAGGGTTTTTTGGCAGGTTTAGCTTTTCAATAATGGATGGACCAATAAAAGCGACTCGACGGCGCTTTTCATCATCCTCTGCGCGAATAAAGCGCCCAAGTTCTGGAAAGGTTCTATACGCTTTTTGGTAATCTTGCTCTGTACCCATTACTCGTGATGAGTGGCTTTTATTTCCATATTCAGCGCCACCAGAAAAACGCCAAGTAAACATCAGTGCAGTGAGTGTTTCAGCCTCTTTTACTCGGGCTTTTAAGACTAAAAAATCGTTGTAAGTGAGTTTAGCATTTTTGCCCACCATTTCTTGTTCAATGCTGGTAAAGGGTTTAATTGTGGTTACATCAGGTGCCATATCTGCGAGTTGATCGTTAATTTGCTTAGTAAAGCCTTGCATAACGGCTACCACTGTAATAACCGCGGCAACCCCAATTATAATCCCTAAACAAGTGAGTGCGCTTCGCATGGCATTGGCTTTAATGGCCATTAGTGCTGCTTTTGTTCCTTCCATAATTGCAATAGCAGATTTAAACATGCTGTTTGTCTCCTTCACCTTTACGCACATCGCTCACTACCTTGCCATCAACTAAGCGAATAACTCGCTGGCAATGATCTGCAATTTCTTGTTCGTGAGTTACCAAAATAATGGTGTGGCCTTCATTATGTAGCTCATCAAATAGCGCCATAATTTCAGTGGTAGTTTTGCTGTCTAGATTCCCGGTTGGTTCGTCACCGAGTAAAATATGCGGTTTAGTCACTAGCGCTCGTGCAATGGCAACACGCTGGCGTTGCCCACCAGACAACTGGCTTGACAGATGATCCACTTTATCACCGAGTCCTACACGTTTGAGTGCATCGAGGGCTTTTTGTTTACGTTGTTTTGCGGGTATAAACCTATAAACCAAAGGCTGCATCACATTTTCAAGTGCCGACGCACGCGGAAGTAAGTTAAAGCTCTGAAAAATAAAGCCAACACTTTCGTTACGCTGATGAGCGAGCTCGGTTTCTGTCATACTTTTTACAAGTTTATCTTTTAAAAAATAATCCCCAGTAGTTGGAGTATCTAAGCAACCCAATAAGTTCATTAAAGTTGACTTACCTGAACCTGAAGGACCGATTATAGCGACATACTCGTTTTCATTAATGACCACGTTTACATCATCTAGGGCCTTAAATATTTGCTCACCCATTTTGTATTGCTTGTTAATATGCTCAAGCTTGATTACCGCCGACATTATTGCGCATCCTTGGCAGTTGTTTGCTTAACTTTTACCGTATCATTTTCTTTTAGTTTACTGATAGGACGTGCAGGGCCAATAACAATTCGCTCCCCTTTATTTAAACCTTGGGTAATTGCTTGCTCTATATCTGAAGAAATACCCACTTCTACATAGGCTTTGCTTACAGTGTTATCGTCGTTTAAACGCCATACAAAGGTTTTATCACCTTCTTTTTGTACGGCTTCGATAGGGAGCTTTAAGCCATTCACAGCAAGGCTTGTTGCGATTTCTGCACGGCAGCTCATACCTGCATATAGTTGCCTATCGGTATTATCAAGTAACACTTTCACTCGAAATGATAAACCTTGTGAACCTGCTTGGTTTTTTGCTGAGGTTCCAATGTTAATGACCTTGCCAGTGAAGGGTTGATTGGGGTACGCAGCAGCATAAATATCTGCATGCTGGTCCAATTTAATGCCAGCAATATCAGTTTCATCAACTCTGAGCTCAGCTAAAATAGCGCTTGGGTCGGCAACCAGCATTAAATCTGAGCCAATAATATTAGTGGTGCCGGCAATAACGGTTTCGCCTTCTTTAATATTTACTGAGGCGAGCAAACCACTCATTGGAGCACGAAATACACTTTTGCTAAGTCTATCTTCAGCGATTGAAAGAGAGGCTTTGGCTTGATTATAAGACTCTACTCTGGCTTCAATATCTATTTTGGCAAGGTCGCGTGCATTTTGTAAGTTCTCGTATACTTCTTGCCCTGCTAGGCCTACGTCATAAAGCTCTTTTTGACGTTTAAGCTGACGTTCAATATTCAAAAGGCGTGTTTTACTATGTTTTATTTCTATTTCGCTAGCTCGCAATACCGCTTTATTACGTGTTACTTCTGACTCAAAAGCAGTGGTATCTAAGCGCATTAAAATGTCGCCTTGTTTTACACTTTGCCCTTCTTCAACAAACACCTTGTCGACTCGTCCGGTTACCTCTGAACGTAACTGCACTTGAGTATTAAAGACTAAATTGCCAGAGGCCATAATGGAGTCTGCAATACTACCTTGCTCAACCTGTGCAACATTTACCTCTGGTGCTTTTTCATCGCCAGTAATTTGCTTTGATACAACAAGAGCAATAAAAGCTGCAATTGCAAGGGTAATGATAATCGCTTTTTTCATTTTTATTTCCGTATTTATGAGTAGGCAGAAAAGTTTGCCTACATTCCTTTAAGCAACAATAATAATTGTCCAGATGCTGTAAATGATAATGGTCGGTAGCGCAGCAAAAAGAAGTGCTTTATTAAAGCTGAAATTAGTCCAACACTTTAACCCAATAGCAACCAAAGCTATGCTCCAAAGACTAAAAATACTTAAACTCTCCATCATATTATAGAAGCTATCTCCAAGCTCTAATCCCAGAAATAACTGATTTATAGACGCGTAATTGAATAAACTAATAGGTAATTCATTGTTACTGGCTGTAAGAACTAGCGCAACAACACCTAAACTTGAAATAACCATGGGCATCATGCTCCAAACACCAAAACCATACCACGCACCATAGCTATAATTAGCATCAGGGTCTTGCTTAGATATCAACATGTAATACCCAGATAGGAGTGCATTTATAAAAAGAAGGCCGAAAATACCCCCGCCAATTGCAAACCACACTTGGTTATCGAGGCTTTGCTCCATACTTTGACGGATCATTTTTTTCTCGCCGATTGTGGCATCCACACTCGCTGCAGCAACCTGCTGGTCTAAAATAAATTGTGAGTCTGCAGTGGTATAAAATGTATAAGCAGAGGCTGCAAGGGTTAGAGCGAGAAGTGCAAAAGCAAGCCAAGACCAGCCTTTAGCTTCTTTTAGCCCATTAAAAGCCTTGCTTGGGCTGATAAAAATGTCGATACAAGCAGATAGCGCGTCAGATGACTTCATGATTATTCCTTTATGATTTTTTCAATAGTGAACTATATAGTTATCAGTCATATACTAAGGTAAAAGCGAGGTAAGTTGATTTATTAATTGTAACGGTTTGTTAACAAGGTGTGGCGTGATTAGATCTAGTTAAGTTATTTAAAACGAGAAAGGGCCTTTCGGCCCTTAGTGTTGCAGCAAGTAACACATTCTTTTTATAAGCTAAAGTCGACAGCGTAGGCTACATAAGCTTTAACATCTGAGCCGTCCATGTCGTTATCAGATAGGCCAAAGGTAAAACCATCCTTAGAAACTGATACGCCATAATCAATGATATTGTCATCACCGATGAAATCGCCTGAGTAATGCCCTATGTGTAGCGCCATTTCAGTGCCATTGCTACCAACAGCGAAGCTGTAATCGGCGTTTAAATACAGTGAATCACCAAAATCAGTACCATCACCACTGGCAGCAGATGTTGCAAGTACGGCCGCACCAAATGTAAAACCTTGCACACTAATGCTACCGTAAACTTCTGAAAAATCAGCATCGGCACCTGATGCCGCATCTGGGTAAGCGTAATAAATATAACCTACGTCATAACTTACGTTTTCATTAATAGCGCCGCCAAAACCGGCGTATAAATCTAGTTCGTAGGTCATTTCATCGGCCCAAGACGCATTTGACGCCCACGTACCCGCATAAAATCCAGATTCATTAGCGTAATCAATACCGCCAGATACAGCTGCATCGCCCCCAGTTTGCTCTTGTCCGCGCCATAAGTAGTTAGAAGTAGCGGCTGCATTGGCTGTTACTTCGGCAAATGCAGTAGTTGATGTCATTCCTGTTAATGCCAATGCACTGATGAGTATTGTTTTTTGTAGTTTTAGCATGTTTCATTTCCCATTGTATGATTTTGCACGCCAAGGTTTTTTATTATAAACGACTACAACCTTTTGAACGGCGGCGTATTATTATGTTACTGCAGGGGAGGATTGCACTGTATGTGCCAGCTTCCATTTATTCAATAAAAAATAAATTTTATATTATAAAACAAGGTGTTGAAATTATGCGCAAAGACGCTTTGTGAAAAGTATGTAAGGAAAGAACACACTGCTGGTGCAAAAAAAGCCTGGCTGCACCATTAGAGCGCTACCAGGCTATCTATATTAGGATCTATTGGCCTTTGAAAATTTAACCTTGAAAGGTCTACAGACCCTAACGTTAAGCTAGTTTATTAAAGCTAATTGCGTTTGATATACGTTTTATCCAAAAATGGTACGCATAAGTGTAATTGTTTCGTTTACACCACGGCCTTTTTGTACTTCGCTAATAATAGAATCACGCTTAGCACGAATATGCTCTGGGATGTCATCAGCAGCAAGGGCGCGGTCCACTAATATTTCAGCCGATTCTTTGCCGCGGCGTGGCGCTTTACTGCTGCTAGAAGTGCTACGTGTAGGTTTATTTAGTAGCTTAATGTAGTTAGAGTTATCTGCAGTATTCGTATCTGCATAATAAAAAAAGCAAGGTATTAGCGCTTTAATATCCACTAACTGAGTTTCTAGTTCATTACCAGCATTGGCCATTTTAAACCATGACATAGCGTGAATGCTTTGTACTACATCTTGCCAGTAACGCTCAAAGTCACGATTATTTAATTTGGTGATACCAAGTGCGGAGCAAAGTGCATCTAAGCGACTGTTACTAATCGGTGTAAATACATCAGGGCGGCGCATTGCTAATAAACGGGTTGCAGGCGCTAGTGTTGGTTTTTCATCACTGCCATTAAATGCACTCAAGTAAGCAATTACAAATTGTTGGTAATTACTTTGCGCTACATCACCCTCAAGTGGGATATTGCTCAGGGCATCGTCAAATGCACCTGGCAAGTCAGCCAACATCTGGTGAAAGCCTTTAGCACTTTTTGTAGAGGCAAACCATTCTACATCAAAGTTATAAGTACTCGGGTCGAGTGACGCCATGTGCTTACCGCTAAAAGCGAGTAAGTCTTCAGGGATCATGTCTTTTAATGGTTGTTCACGTAGGTCTGAGATATAAGCAGTTAAACGTAATTGCTCATCAAGTGCCACCAGTTCTTTATGTTGTTCTACAAACATACTCACTACCGGCCAAGGTGCTACCCGTAATGTTTTTAGCTGTAAAAAGCTAATTGCTGAGGTTAGCTGGTCGTGCAGCTTTTTTAAAACTGGCAGTTGTTGTGGCTCTAGTAAGTCGTAATTTATGCGGTCTTTACTTGCACTTAGTAGCTCATAACACCAGCCTAAAAAATCCTCTGGGTGGTTTTCTACTTTCACGGCCATTAGGTTTAGGCTTAGTTCTGAAGCTTGCTTCAAGATGTTTTGGTAAATTTGACTTTCTTGTTCGCCTAGCGCCATTTTTGACGGTGAAATTAGCAGTTTTTTCATGCCTTGTAGAGTCTCCGAGTAGATACATTTTTTAGCTGCTTTATTTTAGCGCAAATACGCCAATAGCAACAGGGCCGTGCATCATACCTAACAATTCAAGGGATGCAATCATGATGCTTAATATAAGCACCATGATTGCCGAGGTTTAATCATGCTCTTGCAGCGTAAACAAGCTTTCAACAGAAGTTTTAAAGTGCCTCGCTATTTTAAGCGCAATTATTACCGAAGGAGTAAACCTTGCCGTTTCCACAGTACTTATAGTTTTACGTGAAACTGCAATTAGATCTGCTAACTCTTGCTGCGAAAGGCCTGCTTCTTTACGGTATTTTGCAATTTGATTTTGCACTTTTGCTCCTAATCTTTGCTTTGCCAAAGAATTGATACGCCGTATATTAAACACATTACAGCAAGGTAAAACGAGGCCATCATGGTGTGAGACACTTCTAAAGCCAAATCATCTGAGAATAAATACACGCCACCCATACTAAAAAGTAAACCAAGAACTACATGTTTATAGGCAATAGTGTCGATAGTGTTTAAGTACTCATCTTTGTAGGTAAGGTGGTATTTCATTTTCCATGTAAACCCGCCTCTGATCACAAACATACAGAATGAACCTAAAAAGGCAGCAGTGCCAAAAAACAATAGTGGGGCTGATGTTTGAGTAAGCAGTGGGTAAACACTGATGATTAATAAAGTGACTCCCATGAATAATGAGAACCAAGCATTTTGGCCCATAAACTTTTCTTCATTTTTAATATCATGATTCGACATATCTCATTTCCTTTTAAAATTTACATTATGTAACCTACAGGTATCAATGTAACCTATAGGTTTCACAGTGTCACTATTTTTTTGTAACCTAAAGGTATCAAAATGTTTCAGGGGCGATTCAGGATAAGACGGTAATATTTAATAAAGTGCTTTTTTATCACAACGACAATGATTTTAAAGCTAACACTCGCTATGATAAGAACATTATTTGCACGTTTGAAAGGATGATCATGAAGACCTTACTCAAAATTGTTGGTGTAATACTCTTACTTTGTATTGCGTTAATTATTGCCGCTCCGTTTTTAATCCCAACCGATACTATTTTTAATAAAGTATCTGAGCAGGTTGAAAAAACAACAGGGCGCACACTTACTATTAAAGGTGATAAAACGCTTAGTGTATTTCCTGCATTAAAGTTAGAGCTTAACGATGTGCACTTTGCAAACATGCAGACAGGCTCGCGCGACGACATGGCAAGTATGGAGCAATTAGCTGTGCATATACCATGGTTATCGCTATTTGGCGGCGAATTCAAACTTGATAAGTTTGTTATTAACGAGCCCAATATTTTATTAGAAACTGATAAAAACGGTAAAGCTAACTGGCAGTTGTTTGATGCTGTAGCAGAGCAGCCGCAAGAGCAAACTCAATCAGGTGAGGCTGTTAAACTACCAGAGAGCTTTGATATAGAGTTAGGTGAAGTGGCTATTTACGGTGGTACGTTTACTTACCTAGATGGGCAAACAGGCGCTAAACAACAAATTAGTGACTTGGAATTGGCTATTTTACTTCCTTCACTACGTAAGACACTAGAGATCAAAGGCGGCATTACATATATGCAAGAGCGCTTTGAGCTTGATGTAAAACTTGATACGCCGGCAAAGGCAATTGAAGGGGCGACATTTGAGGTTGCTCAAAGCGTAGACTCTCGCTTGGTCGATCTTACTTTTAACGGCAGTATTGCTCGCCAAGGTAAAGATATAAAAGGCGAGTTAGTGCTAAGTGGCGATTCTGTTAAAGAGCTAGCAACTTGGCAAGGGGTAGACTTAAACGCTAAAGAAAATGCATTTAATGCGTTTAGTGTAAACGGTAAAATGCATCTTATAGATGATACGTTTAACTTAGAAGAGCTGATTGCTACCCTAGATGAATTAGAGATTAAAGGAAAAAGTGAAGTAAACTTAGGAAATAAACTAGCGGTTAATGCTGATATAGACCTAGGTATGCTTGATTTGAATCCCTACTTACCGGAGGTAGTCGCTAAGCAGCAAGCGCCGCAAAGCGAAGAACCTAAAGCCGCGCAGCCGATTGTTTGGGACGATACTAAAATTGATTTAAGCGCATTAAATGCACTTAATGCTAATGTAGTTATTCGCTCAAGCGGTTTAAAAGCTAACGATATTGAGCTAGGTGCTAATCAATTTACAGTCGATTTAAACAACAGCGTTGCTAAATTAAGCTTAGATAGCTTTAAAGCCTATGAGGGCACCGGTAAAGGGGTCATTAATATAAATGCGCAGCAAACGCCGTATAAAATAAGCACAAATTTTGATTTAGCCGACATAGACGCACAACCGTTACTCACTGATGCGGCTGGCTTTGATAAACTTATGGGTAAAGGGTCATTGAATTGGAACTTAACCACGACCGGCCAAAGTCAAAAAACCTTTATTGATGCTTTAAACGGCAAGATTGGCTTTGAATTTGCTGATGGGGCAGTCAAGGGCGCAAACATCGCTGAAATGGTTCGTAAAGGCAAAGAGCTTATTTCCGGTAATCTTGGCGCTGTAAGCGAGGGCTTAGATACGGGCTTTGAAGAATCAGAGCAAACTGACTTTTCTGCGCTCACTGGTAGCTTTAATTTTACGAATGGCGTGGGACATAATAATGATCTATCTCTGGTGAGCCCACTTATTCGTATTACAGGTGAGGGCGATGTAGATTTACCCAAAACCAGTGTTGATTATCGGTTAGTAACAGGTATTGTTGATTCAATTGAAGGGCAAGGTACAACAGATGATAGCACGGGCTTTAAAATCCCACTGCGAATAAAAGGCCCATTCCATGACGTTGGCTTTAAGCTAGATGTAAGCAATGCACTTAAAGATAAAGCAAAACAAAAACTCGATGACGTCAAAGAAAAGGCAAAAGAGAAAGCCAAAGACAAAGTAAAAGATAAATTAAAAGGACTATTTGGCTAAAACCATTTACTCCAGAAAAAAGAAACAGGGCGCTAATTGCGCCTTGTTTGTTTTATAACCACTTGTAAAATAGCTACATAGCGGTTTTTACTCAGTTTTAATCTGCCCCTCTATTAAATTAATTAAAAAATAACCTACCACTCCCCCCTTAATGCTGATACAATTGCCCGCCCTTAAGAGACATCTAGTATGTTTTTTGAGTGGAATTCAATCGAAATGTCTTGATTTTAAACAAATTTAAGACAAGTTGTAATTACTACACCGGAGGTCATTAACATGATCCAAATGCAAACTCAGCTGGAAGTTGCTGATAACAGCGGCGCTCGCAAAGTGCAGTGTATAAAAGTCCTTGGTGGTTCACACCGTCGCTATGCAGCGATTGGCGATATCATTAAAGTTTCTGTAAAAGAAGCGATTCCTCGCGGTAAAGTGAAGAAAGGTGATGTTAAAAACGCGGTAGTTGTGCGTACCAAAAAAGGCGTTCGTCGTCCAGACGGTTCATTGATCCGTTTCGACAGCAATGCGGCTGTTATCTTAAATGATAACTTGCAGCCTATTGGTACTCGTATTTTCGGCCCTGTGACTCGCGAACTTCGTAATGAAAAGTTCATGAAAATCGTTTCACTAGCCCCAGAAGTACTGTAAGGAGTCTATCATGGCAGCAAAAATCCGTCGTGATGACGAAGTAATCGTACTAGCAGGTAAAGACAAAGGTAAGCGCGGCAAAGTGCTTTCAGTTGTAACCGAGTCTGGTCGAGTATTTGTCGAAGGCATTAACTTAATCAAGAAACACCAAAAGCCGGTTCCACAGTTGAACCAAGCTGGCGGTATTGTTGAGAAAGAAGCGTCTATCGACGTATCAAACGTTGCGATCTACAACTCGGAAACGAGCAAAGCAGATCGTGTAGGTTTCAAGATTGAAGATGGTAAGAAATTACGTATCTTTAAATCTACTGGTAAAACTATCTAATAGTTGGAGTAGAATGATGGCGAAACTGCATGAAGTATATAAAGACAAAGTAGTTGCTGAACTTCAAGAGAAGTTTGGTTTCAGCTCTGTCATGCAAGTCCCTCAGATCGAAAAGATCACATTAAACATGGGTGTGGGCGAAGCCTTAGCTGACAAGAAGATTTTAGATAACGCTGTTGCGGATCTAGAAGCTATCTCTGGTCAGAAACCTTTAATCACTAAAGCACGCAAATCTGTTGCTGGCTTCAAAGTGCGTGAAGGTTACCCAATTGGTTGTAAAGTAACCTTACGCGGCGAGCGTATGTGGGACTTTTTTGAGCGTTTGGTTTCAATCGCTATCCCACGTATCCGTGACTTCCGTGGTGTGAGTGCTAAGTCTTTTGATGGACGCGGTAACTACAGCATGGGCGTACGTGAACAAATCATCTTCCCAGAAATTGATTATGATAAAGTAGACCGTGTACGCGGTATGGATATCACAATCACTACATCTGCGAAATCAGATGAGGAAGGCCGTGCGTTGTTAGAAGCGTTTAACTTCCCATTCAAGAAATAAGGGTAGGGTTATGGCAAAGAATTCTATGAAAGCGCGCGAAGCAAAGCGCACTAAACTAGTTGCTCAGTACGCTGAAAAGCGTGCAGCACTAAAAGCTATCATCAGTGATGTTAATACATCTGAAGATGATCGTTGGGACGCGGTACTTAAGCTACAAGCTTTACCTCGTGATTCTAGCCCTGCACGTCAACGTAATCGTTGTAACATTACGGGCCGCCCACATGGTTTCCTTCGCAAATTCGGCATGAGCCGTATTAAAGTTCGCGAAGCAGCTATGCGCGGTGAAATTCCTGGCCTTAAAAAGGCTAGCTGGTAATAGAATCATGGGAGTAAGACTATGAGCTTGCAAGATCCTATCGCGGATTTATTTACACGAATCCGTAACGGTCAGTCAGCGAAGAAAGTATCTGTAACGATGCCTAATTCGAAACTGAAAGTAGCAGTAGCTAATGTATTAAAAAATGAAGGTTACATCGCAGACTTCTCAGTAAGTGGTGATGTAAAACCTGAGCTTTCTATCGAGTTAAAGTACTTCGAAGGCAAAGCTGTTATTGAAAATATCCAGCGTGTAAGTCGCCCTGGTCTACGTATCTATAAGAGACGTGACGAATTACCAAAGGTAATGGGTGGTTTAGGTATCGCTATCGTATCAACTTCTAAAGGCCTAATGACAGACCGCGCAGCACGTAGTGCAGGCGTTGGTGGTGAAATCATTGGTTTTGTAGCTTAATCGGAGGGGAACTATGTCTCGCATAGCAAAGGCACCAATAAACGTTCCTGCCGGTGTAGAAGTTACATTAAAAGGCCAGGAAATCACAGTTAAAGGCAAAAACGGTGAACTTACTCGTACTATCAACGATGCAGTTGAAGTACAAGTTAACGACAACGTTATTACAACTTTACCTCGTGAAGGCGTAGCCAATGCATGGGCACAAGCAGGTACTGCTCGCGCTCTAATCAACAACATGGTTGTT
Organism: Pseudoalteromonas sp. S4741; assembly: GCF_005886135.1. Lineage (NCBI taxonomy): Bacteria > Pseudomonadati > Pseudomonadota > Gammaproteobacteria > Alteromonadales > Pseudoalteromonadaceae > Pseudoalteromonas > Pseudoalteromonas sp. S4741. The sequence continues at coordinate 27,678 of NZ_PNCN01000001.1, forward strand.
GGTACGCATGAAGGTTACGAGAAGAAACTTCAGTTAGTAGGTGTTGGTTACCGTGCTGCAGCTAAGGGCAAAGTTTTAGACTTAACTCTTGGTTTCTCGCACCCAGTTAATTTCGCAGTTCCTGAAGGAATTACGATTGAAACTCCAAGCCAAACAGAAGTTCTAGTTAAGGGCGTAGATAAGCAGTTAGTTGGTCAAACAGCTGCTAACATTCGTGCATACCGTAAACCTGAGCCTTATAAAGGTAAAGGTGTTCGTTATTCAGATGAGAATGTACGCCGTAAAGAGGCTAAGAAGAAGTAAGGTAAGACGATGGATAAAAAAACAGCTCGTCTACGTCGTGCTAAACGCACTCGTAGAAATTATATTGAACAAGGCACAACGCGTCTTGTTATCCACCGCACGCCACGTCACATTTACGCTCAAGTTGTAAACGCTGAGGGTAATGTACTGGCTGCTGCTTCTACTGTTGAGAAAGCGATTAGCGAAACAGTTAAAGGCACAGGCAACATTGCAGCTGCACAAGCAGTTGGTAAAGCGGTTGCTGAACGTGCGGCTGACAAAGGCATCGAAAAGCTTGCTTTTGATCGCAGTGGCTTTAAATATCACGGCCGTGTGAAGGCGCTAGCTGATGCTGCGCGTGAAGCCGGTTTGCAATTCTAGGAGTAGACAATGGCTAACGTAGAAGCAAAGCAACAACAGCCTGATTTAGCTGAAAAGCTAATCGCGGTAAACCGTGTGTCTAAAGTAGTTAAAGGTGGTCGTATCTTTAGCTTTACTGCACTAACTGTAGTTGGTGATGGCGCAGGTAAAGTAGGTTTCGGTTATGGTAAAGCACGTGAAGTTCCAGCTGCTATTCAAAAAGCAATGGAAAAAGCACGTCGTAACATGATCAACGTAGACCTAAATGGCAACACATTACAGCATCCTGTTAAAGGACGTCATGCTGGCTCACAAGTGTTTATGAAACCAGCATCAGAAGGTACTGGTATCATTGCAGGTGGTGCTATGCGTGCAGTACTTGAAGTGACTGGTGTGCAGAACGTACTTTCTAAATGTTACGGTTCTACTAACCCGATCAACGTTGTACGTGCAACGATCTCAGCTCTTGAGAACATGAATTCTCCTCAGTCGATCGCTGCAAAACGTGGTCTTCGAGTAGATGAGATTTTGGGGTAAACCATGGCTAATAAAACTGTAAAAGTAACACAAGTAAAAAGCTCTATCGGTCGTTTACCGAAGCATAAAGCTACATTACGCGGTCTTGGTTTACGTCGTATCAATCACACTGTTGAGTTAGAAGACACAGCATGTGTGCGTGGTATGATTAACCAGGTTTATTACATGGTTAAGGTAGAGGGGTAATTCGATGCATTTGAATACACTTTCACCTGCTGCAGGTTCAAAAACTGCTCCAAAACGTGTTGGTCGTGGTATAGGTTCTGGTCTTGGTAAGACTGGTGGCCGTGGTCACAAAGGTCAAAAATCACGTTCTGGCGGTAAAGTACGCGTTGGTTTCGAAGGCGGTCAAATGCCTATGCAACGTCGTCTACCTAAGTTCGGTTTCACTTCTCGCAAATCATTAGTATCTGCAGAAATTAACCTATACGAAATCGCTAAAGTTGAAGGCGATGTGGTAGACCTAAGCGCGTTACAAGCAGCTGGTCTAGTTAAAAAGAACGTTCAGTTCGTTAAAGTTGTTAAATCTGGCGAAGTTTCACGCGCTGTTACCGTTAAAGGCCTTAAGGCTACTAAAGGTGCACGCGAAGCTATCGAAGCTGCCGGAGGCAAGGTAGAAGACTAAGGAAGTACTAATGGCTAAACCAGGTCAAGATACACAAAGTGCACAAGGTGGACTTTCGGAATTGAAGCGCCGATTACTCTTCGTATTGGGTGCTATCATAATTTACCGTCTAGGTTCATTTGTGCCGATCCCTGGGATTGACGCCGCTGTACTTGCCGATTTCTTCGAGCAACAAAAGGGCACCATTGTTGAGATGTTCAACATGTTTAGCGGTGGTGCGCTTGAGCGAGCTTCAGTGTTAGCACTGGGTATCATGCCGTATATCTCGGCTTCGATTATTACGCAACTATTAACGCATATGTATCCGCCGTTTATAGAGCTTAAGAAAGAAGGTGAGCAAGGGCGTAAAAAGATAAGCCAGTACACACGCTACGGCACGCTTGTGCTTGCTACTATCCAATCAATCGGTATTGCCACAAGCTTACCGGGCATGATGAACGGGTTAGTTGTTAACCCAGGTATGGGATTCTACTTCACCGCTGTGGTGAGTTTAGTAACCGGCACTATGTTCCTTATGTGGTTGGGCGAACAGATAACAGAACGTGGTATCGGTAACGGTATCTCAGTTCTAATATTTGTTGGTATTGTAGCTAACCTGCCGTCTGCTATTGGTTCGACAGCCGAAATGGCGCGCCAAGGTGATTTGAATGTTTTTGTACTGTTGATGGTTGCGGTTATAGTATTCGCTGTTACTTATCTTGTTGTATTCTTTGAACGTGGTCAACGACGTATCGTTGTTAACTACGCCAAACGTCAACAAGGTCGTCAAGTATTTGCTGCTCAAAGCACGCATTTACCTCTGAAAGTAAATATGGCGGGTGTTATTCCACCAATCTTCGCTAGCAGTATAATTCTGTTCCCTGGTACAATTGCAAGCTGGTTCGGCCAGGGTGAAGGTCCGGTTGCTGATGTGCTACAAGCAATTGCTACAACGTTGACTCCAGGTCAGCCTTTGTATGCAATGGTTTTAGCTGCGGCTATCATCTTCTTCTGCTTTTTCTACACAGCGTTGGTTTTTAACCCGCGTGAAACAGCAGACAACCTGAAAAAATCTGGCGCATTTATCCCAGGTATTCGTCCAGGTGAGCAGACATCTAAATACATTGATAAAGTGATGACACGCCTGACATTGGCAGGTGCTTTGTATATAACCTTTATCTGTCTGGTGCCCGAATTCATGACTATGGCATGGCAAACGCCATTCTATTTCGGCGGTACATCAATTTTGATTATCGTTGTAGTAATCATGGACTTTATGGCACAAGTACAGACGCATCTGATGTCACATCAGTATGATTCTGTGCTGAAAAAAGCGAACCTTAAAGGCTACGGTCGATAAGGTCAGTTTACGGAGTTGAGCAATGAAAGTACGTGCTTCCGTTAAGAAAATATGCCGTAACTGTAAAGTTATTAAACGTGCTGGTGTAGTACGCGTAATTTGCAGTGAGCCTAAGCATAAGCAAAGGCAAGGCTAAGTAAACAGTCGTGCAGGCTGAGGTTTCTCGGCCTGTGTTTTTAGTTGTGATTTGGTCTTCGTTTGAGTATCCTTACGGGCTTTTCAAACAGATGATTACCAAATTCAAATATAGGAGATGTGTTAGTGGCCCGTATCGCTGGCATTAACGTCCCTGATCATAAACATGCAGTTATTGGTTTAACAGCTATTTATGGCATAGGTAAGACTCGCTCTAAGGCTATCTTAGAAGCGACTGGTATCGCCGAGACCACAAAAATCGGTGAACTTTCAGACGAAACACTTGACGTATTGCGTGAAGCAGTTGGCAAGTACACTGTAGAAGGTGACCTTCGTCGTGAAGTTACTTTGAATATCAAGCGCCTTATGGACCTTGGTTGTTTCCGTGGCCTACGTCACCGTCGCTCTTTACCACTTCGTGGTCAAAGAACAAAGACTAACGCGCGTACCCGTAAGGGTCCTCGTAAGCCTATTAAGCGATAAGGGGATAGTATTATGGCTAAGACACCAATTCGTCGTAAAAAGGTTAAAAAGCAAGTTGCTGATGGTATGGCTCATGTTCATGCGTCTTTCAACAACACTATTGTAACGATTACCGACCGTCAAGGTAATGCACTATCATGGGCTACTGCCGGTGGTTCAGGTTTCCGTGGTTCACGTAAATCTACTCCATTTGCTGCTCAGGTTGCTGCAGAGCGTGCAGGTACTGCTGCTCAAGAATACGGTTTAAAAAATCTAGAAGTTTTCATCAAAGGTCCAGGTCCAGGTCGTGAATCTGCTGTACGTGCTTTGAATGCTGCTGGTTACCGTATCACCAACATTACTGACGTGACGCCAATACCACACAATGGTTGTCGTCCACCGAAGAAACGTCGCGTTTAACAATAGGTTAGGAGAAATAACATGGCAAGATATTTGGGCCCTAAGCTCAAGCTGAGTCGTCGTGAAGGTACTGACCTGTTCCTTAAGAGCGGCGTAAGAGCTATCGACTCTAAGTGTAAACTTGAGACTGCACCTGGTCAGCACGGCGCTCGTAAAGGACGCTTATCTGATTACGGTTTACAATTACGTGAAAAGCAAAAAGTACGTCGTATCTACGGTGTATTAGAAAAGCAATTCCGTAACTACTACAAAGAAGCTGCTCGCCTTAAAGGTAATACAGGTGAAAACTTGTTACAGCTTTTAGAGCAACGTTTAGACAATGTTGTATATCGCATGGGTTTTGCTAGCACACGCGCTGAAGCACGTCAGTTAGTAAGCCACAAAGCGATTCTAGTTAATGGTCGTGTTGTGAACATTCCTTCATACGTGATTACTCCAGAAGATACTGTTGTAATCCGTGAAAAGTCTAAGACACAAGCACGTATCATCGCTGCTCTAGAGTTGGCTGAGCAACGTGAAAAGCCGACTTGGGTTGAAGTTGACGGTAAGAAATTGGAAGGTAGCTTCAAGCGCCTACCTGAGCGTTCAGATCTGTCTGCGGACATTAATGAACAACTAATCGTCGAACTTTACTCTAAGTAAAGTTAAGAGTTAAGAGAGGATAAAATGCAGGGTTCTGTTACAGAATTTCTAAAACCAAGGTTAGTCGATATCGACGCTATAAACCCAACGCGTTCTAAAGTAGTTTTAGAACCACTCGAGCGTGGCTTTGGTCACACTTTGGGTAATGCCTTACGCCGTATACTGTTATCATCTATGCCTGGATGTGCAGTAACTGAAGTTGAAATCGACGGTGTATTGCATGAGTACAGCGCGAAAGAAGGCGTACAAGAAGACATCATTGAAATACTACTAAACCTTAAAGGTCTAGCGGTAACGTTAGAAGGCAAAGATGAAGTTTTTCTGACCCTGACTAAATCTGGTGTAGGCCCTGTGACTGCGGCAGATATTCAGCACGATGGCGATGTAACAATTGCTAACCCAGATCATGTTATTTGTAATTTAACTACAAATAACAGCGAGATCAGCATGCGTATTCGTGTTGAGCGTGGTCGTGGTTATGTGCCGGCATCTAGTCGTTTATCCTCTGATGACGATGAGCGTCCAATTGGTCGATTGCTGCTTGATGCATCATTCAGCCCAGTTGAACGTATTGCGTACTCGGTTGAATCAGCCCGTGTTGAGCAACGTACAGACTTAGACAAGTTAATCATTGATATGGAAACAAACGGTACTTTAGATCCTGAAGAAGCGATCCGCCGTGCGTCTACTATCTTAGCTGAGCAACTAGATGCATTCGTAGATTTACGCGATGTAACTGAGCCAGAAGAGAAAGAAGAGAAGCCAGAATTCGATCCTATTCTACTTCGTCCAGTTGATGATCTTGAACTAACAGTACGTTCAGCAAACTGTTTGAAAGCCGAGCAAATTCAATATATCGGTGATTTAGTTCAGCGCACTGAAGTTGAGCTTCTTAAAACGCCTAATTTAGGTAAGAAGTCTCTAACTGAAATAAAAGACGTGCTAGCTTCACGTGGTCTTTCTCTAGGTATGCGCCTAGAAAATTGGCCGCCTGCAAGCCTAGCTGAATAATCTAAATCACTATATTAGTTTAGTTAGAAGGATAGGGTCATGCGCCATCGTAAGAGTGGTCGTCAATTAAACCGTAACAGTAGCCATCGTAAAGCGATGTTCAGCAATATGGCAGGTTCTTTGGTGAAACATGAAATCATCAAAACTACTTTGCCTAAAGCGAAAGAGTTACGCCGTGTAATTGAACCTTTAATCACACTGGCTAAGACTGACAGCGTAGCAAATCGCCGTTTAGCATTTGCCCGCACGCGTGATAATGAAGTAGTTGGTAAATTGTTCAGCGAAATCGGTCCTCGTAATACAGACCGTCCAGGTGGTTACACTCGTATTCTTAAGTGTGGCTTCCGTGCTGGTGATAATGCACCAATGGCTTATATTGAACTAGTTGGTCGCCCAGCGGCGAGCGAAGAAGTTCAAGAAGACGCACAGTCTGCAGAGTAAGTCTTTAAAGAGACACCAAAAAGCCGAGCTTATGCTCGGCTTTTTAATACCTAAAATTTATCACACGGTAATAGGGTCGCGACAAGTCCTCCCCAATTTTTTTATCAATAATAAACAACAGCCTCATATCAATAAAGGCAGTCTATTTGCTACTAATAGAAATATAGTTCGCTTATTTAAATACTTTCTTCATGTTACCCCTAACCTATATATGCTATTTGCTATAATTGGTAAAAATAAGCTAATTATATAACTTAAGGTTGTGATTAGTGTCATAGGTTGAAACAGTATATACATAAGTAAAGAAAGCCTTAACTATATATGCTATGTTTTTTGCCAAATGCCCTTAGTGTTCTACTAGCTAAAATAGTTATAGCAAGAAATCGGATGCTATTTACAAGCGATTTCAACACCAGCATCAACACGTTATCATTAAAAAATATCTTATAACCTCATTTGAAGCTAAATATGCTTGAGTTTAGTTGTCTTTTTAAGCGTTTAGTTGTAATTTTGTTCGAACAGTCATTTATTTCAAGTTTTCTTCAAAAAAGGGTTGATCTGTTTTCGGATCTCCCTATAATGCGACCCCACTGAGACGGCAGAGGGCAACGCATAGCGAGGCACGAGCTAATCAGTGAGTTGAGTAAAACTTAGTTTCGAAAACTTTCAAGTTTAACAAAATTAAGTGTTGACAAAAAAATAGGAAAGCGTAATATGAGCAGCCCTAGCGAGATAAAGTTAAACGCTTTAATCGCAACGTTATAGAACAAAATAA
>NZ_PNCN01000010.1:0-46271 GCF_005886135.1 Pseudoalteromonas sp. S4741
TACTATGATGTGGCTACCAATGTGGGCTGATTGATATATGTACTACAAAGATCAACAGCCCCTAATATCACCACAATCGTTACTGGCTATTTGTCATTACTGATTGTTATGACCATTTTTATACTCTCAGCCGTGCAAGCTAAACAAGGCATTAACGAAGCCAGCTTGGTATTTATTGCCTTAAGCTGCGTATTTATCAGCATGATATTTAGAGTGTTACTAACCGAATACAGTCCTTTTATGCAGCGTTATGGGTTTGTGATTGCTTTTACGATTGAATCTCTACTTCTTGCTATTGCAGTTGGTAGGCGAATTCAACGACTCAGTTATGCTAAAAAACAGGCTGAACGGCACGCTAATTACGATCATCTTTGTCATATTTGTAACCGCCGAGGCTGGAGTTTAAAAGCCAATGAGTTATTAAAAAAACACGCTCAACGTGGTGGCGTGTTGTGTTTTTTATATATCGATTTAGACCGATTTAAAGCAATAAATGATACCTACGGCCATGATGTTGGCGATAAAGTACTCTGCATAGTGGCTGAGTCAATTAGTCAGCATATGCGCAGTGAAGACGCAGTTGGCCGCTTAGGCGGAGATGAGTTTGTGGCTATGGCATTATTTACCAGCAAAGATAAAATTAACCGGCGAGTTGCGACCCTTGAACAAAAATTAAATGCGCTTAGCTTAGAGCACCAAGGTAACACCATCGCTATTTACGCAAGCGTAGGGCAAATAAACTATAGCGAAGCGCCTAAAAATTTAGATGAGGTTTTAAAAGCCGGTGATAAAGCAATGTATCAAAAAAAGTCATTACGAAAGCGCAGGCTAAGCAAACCTTCACAAGAGAAAACGCCTAAAGTCATCGTTTAGGCGCATAATCATTACTCGTCTTTTTTGAATAAGACTTCTGGGTTTACCATAGTTTTCATTTCTAAAACGTTACCATTTGGATCTTCAATAAAAAACGTTTCTTGCTCAAATTCATCACCTACAAAACGGCGGTAAGGCTTATCTAAATATTCAAGGCCCGCGTGTGCAATACGTTTTTTTAATGCCTGAAATTCATCTTCAGATAAGTGAATACCAAAATGCGGTACAGCTACTGCGCCCATATCAACATCATGACGCACTGTTGGTAAGCGCTCTGTGCTTTGATGAAGCGTTAACTCGTTACCCCAAAAATCAATGTCTACCCATCGCCCAGCTTCACTATTACCCGTTTTACAACCAAGCACGTCACAATAAAACGCTTTCGCTTTTTCAAGATCACCAGCTGGAATAGCCAAATGCAAACAGTTAGACATAAATTACCTTAGGTTATAACTTTTAATATATGAAATATGCTGCATTATACATAATTTGTAATTTATAGAACATTAACGGCATTATTTTTAGTCATTCATTGCGTACATTTAATTTAAAGCCACGGTTATTTGCTCTTTTGGGAGCCATATATCGCTTTTAGTCTTAAATTGTCGATTTTAACTATTAAAGCTAAAACTGAACCTTTATGATGTGCGCCTTATGACTAAATTCATACTTTTAAAATTCATCACCTTTTTTATCGGCTGCTTGTCGTGCTTTATATTGCATACCACATTGGCATTACCTATTGTTGTGTCTGCTGCTTTAACAGGCCTCATCGGCTCATTTATTCCGTTTCCTGCACGTTATCAAAACCACCCTTATGCCTCCATTTATGCAGGTAGTTTTGCCGGTATGTGTTCCACCAACTTAATTAGCAACTATTGGGAAATCGCTATTATTTCTGCCATTGGCGCTGTTTTATATACACTAACACTTAATGTATTTGCAGGATTTGGCGGACGATTAGGCAGTATTGCATTTGCCAGTGTAGCCCTGTTTGTTTTAGCTAAAGGATTGCTGATATGACTATTACATACCCAGTATTAGCCTTGGCTGGTGCTTTTTTTACCTTTTATTTAGCAAAGCATAACCGCTTTGATGCTATAAGAGCCTCAGCTGCACTTTCAATTATTGCCTATTTGATTTTTGCACAGCTGAGCCTCAACGCAGAACTCTATAGTATCGTTTTTTTTGGCGGCACCTTTATTGGCATGAGCGCCCCTCACCGCTTTGGTGTTTATACGCTTGCCAGTTCAGCAATTATATTTTCATTGTTTTTTGCCTATTTGGTTCCCATTCTTGATGGCTTTGGTGGCGCTTTGGGAATTAGTGCATTTTTATCAGTGTGTATTTGCCACCTTTTTATTTTACTGGGTGCGCCAAGAAGTAAAAAGCAAAGTTCTTAAAGCTAGCTAAAACCAGTAAGTAACGTGTTTATTTTATTAATTAAAGTAAGCGCAACATGAAAAAATTCATAGCTTGTTATGTTCCTTTTTTCTACAACTCTGTTAAAATCCTCCGCGCTCTTTGTTTACCCTAAATAAAGACTAATCAAATATGGATTTATGGATATGAAAAAAATAATCGCTGTAGCAGCACTTTCTTTACTTCCTTTCTCTAATGCTATGGCTGACCAAGATATTGGTTGTGGCCTAGGCTCTATGTTATTTGCTGGTCAGCAAGGTAAAGGCGTTAAAATTTTAGGCGCTACAACTAATGGTACTTCTGGTAACCAAACTTTCGGTATTACTTTTGGTACTTTAGGTTGTGACGGTACTGGTACTGTTACTTCTTCTGAAAAAATCGCATTATTCATCGATGGCAACATGGAGCAACTTGCTCGTGATATGTCTCAAGGTGAAGGCGAAACTTTAGCAACACTTGCTGAGGTTTGGGGCGTTGCAGACCAAGATAAAGCAGCATTCAACAAACTTGCTCAAGCACAACTTTCTTCAGTATTTACTTCTGAGAACGTAACTTCACAAACAGTGTTAGAAAACCTAAACGCTGTTGTAGCAAGCGACGCACAACTAGCTTCTTATACGCTGTCTTAATCAGCTAAATTAGCCGGTTTTATATGTATAAATAAAGCCGCTAGAGTATCCTCTAGCGGCTTTTTTATGATTTAGCGATTATGAAAAAAATATTATTTACCTTGCTAGCCATACTTTTTAGTATGCAATCAAATGCTAAAAGTATTGAAAAAAGTACCTTAGCCACACACCCTTATTGGCTTAAACTGGGCCACTACCGCAATACAACCTTCAGAAGCTGGAAAAGCGAGGTGGATAGCGCCGAGTTTTTTTTATCCCCTACAGGTAAAACCAGCCCAGTAGATGAGTTAAATGCCACCATTAGAGCATTTAATGCCAGTAAAAGCAGTCAACAAAAATACAGCTGTCAATTTCCAGCTCGCTACACATGGCTAAAATCAAAAATTAAAAACAATTGGCCTGCTCTTGATTGCGCTGAGCTTAAAACCTGGCAACAAGTCATTAATCCTAAAGGGGTTACGCTTGTATTCCCTACCGCATTTATGAACAGCCCTTCATCAATGTTTGGGCACACTTTACTGCGCATCGACGCTAAAGATCAAACCCGTAGTAAAGAACTGATTGCCTTTGCTGTAAACTTTGCGGCAGAACCTGATGACTCAGATAACGCTGCCATGTATGCACTGAAAGGCCTTGTTGGTAGCTATCCGGGTAAGTTTTCACTTATGCCGTATTATAAAAAAGTACGCGAATATAATGATTTAGAATCACGCGATATTTGGGAATACAAACTCAATTTAACTGAGCAACAAGTTGAGCGGGTATTACTGCATTTATGGGAGTTACAACACGCCACTTTTGATTACTTTTTTATCGACGAAAATTGCTCCTATCAGTTACTCGCGTTACTGCAATTATCAAATGAGGAGCTTAACTTAACCTCACAATTTAATATGCAGGCTATTCCTTCAGACACAGTTGCCGCACTTAGAGACAACAATTTACTGCAAGCTCCTAATTACCGCCCTGCTTTTGGCACTAAGCTTTATCACTATTCAACACAGTTAAGTGATCAACAACTTAGTGATGCGAGGGAGCTTATGCAAGGCAAGCCATTAAATACCCGTAATTACTCACAAAAAGAGCTAGTAGCTATACTAGAAATGGCGTACGAATGGCTAAACTTTGAATTTTACGATAAAGCCCTAAACCGTGAAAAAATAGCCCCAAGGCTTACTAAGTTATTATTAATGCGCAGTAAGTATGCTGTTCCTTCTCCTTTATCAAAGCCCAACAAACCTAAAGCCTCGCCAGAGCAAGGCCACGGTTCTTCTAGGCTAACAGTAAAAAGAGTGCAAAATAATAACCAGCAAAACACCACCAATTTAGCTTATCGCCTTGCTTATCATGATTTACTAGACAGACCTGCAGGCTTTATACCCGGTGCTCAAATTAGCTTTTTTGACTTAGCAGCTAACCTATCAGATAGCGGTAATAGCCAGATTGAGCATTTTTACTTACTCGATGCAATGTCGCTTGCCCCCGATAATCGTGTATTTGATAGCTGGTCGTGGAATATAAAAATGGGCTTTGATAGGCAACCAAGCCCAAACAAACGCTCTGGCCGATTTTTTACTAAAGGTGGATATGGTAAGTCTTATGGCAACCCGAACCGTGTGCATGGCTATATTTTGGGACAGTTTGAGCTAAATACTGGTGATACTTCTAACCAGCTAAGTATAGGGCTAGGTAGTGAGGCTGGCGTTATTTGGCAAGTAAATAACAATCACAAACTTGCGCTAAAGGGTAATATGTTTTGGCTAAACGATAATACCGCTAATAACCACAGTGAAGCTGCGCTAACCTGGAGCTATGCGCTGTCACGTAACATAGCGCTTCGCAGCCAAATAAAGCACGAAACATGGCACAACCATAATAATGCGGCTAGTTTTGCGGTGCAGTTTTACTTTTAAGTCTATTATTTAATTTTAATGCTACTGGTTGGGTAGCCAAATAGCACTTCGCATTTCGCTTTTAAACCTTTTGCCTTATAAGCACTTTTAAATAAATGAGCCCACTGATGAAACGTTATCAGCAGTGGGTTATTACTATTTAGCTGGCCTACGATGCCGTATTTGCATGGCTGATTTTTGTCTTCCTCTACAAAGGTACCAAACAGCTTATCCCAAATAATAAGGACGCCGGCAAAGTTTTTATCGAGGTAGCTTTTATTAATTGCATGATGCACCCTGTGGTGCGATGGCGTATTAAATACCCTTTCCAACCAGCCTAACTTGCCTACGATTTGCGTATGCACAAAAAATTGGTACGCTAAATTAAGTGCCACCACACTAAATACTGTAAGCGGGTCAAAACCTATGAGAATCATGGGCAGCCAAAATACCCACATGCCGGCTACTGGGTACATTATGCTTTGCCTAAACGCAGTGGTAAAATTCATTTTAGTAGAACTATGATGCACTACATGAGCGGCCCATAACCAATGAATATGGTGTGATGCACGATGAAACCAATAGTATAAAAAGTCTTGCAGTAAAAAAGCGCCTAAAACAGTAAATACTGTCAATTCAATATCAAATAGTCGAAACTGATACAACCAATAAAAAAACGGCATTAATAATAATAACGCAATGGCATCAGCGCCTTGATGTAATAAAGCAAGTAACGCGTTGGCTAAGCTGTCTTTTATATCGTAGTAACGTCTAAATTTTATAAACTCAACCCCTACAAACAGCAAAAAAATAGGGCTCAGTGCTAATAAAATAATTTCAATGCTCATGACGTTTCTCCTGAAAATAGCTGGCTATTTTTTTAAGTGCTTGGCTAACATCTTTTTTTATAAAAAAAGCCAGTATAAAGTCGGGTAACCACAAAGGCGCAATACAACGAATATGGTAGCTGATCTCGGTGAGTGATGGCTGAGTATTATTGGCTTTTAAGTAAATATCACCACGGTGCTGTGCAACGGGTTTATCCCCTAAAATGCGGTAACAAATGTGGCTATTATCGGCCGTTATTATTTGCTCTTTAAATGTTGTACCTTGCATTTTTATTTGTCTAATGGTGCCTTTTCCACCACTTATTTCACCCGAGTCTTGCGGTGTTAACACTTCAAACTGCGCATTAAAAAAGCGCCCCAAATCAGCATGCGCTAATAATAAGGTGCATAATTGTTCAGGCGTTGCTGCCACACTATGTTTAACGTTTATCTCAATCATTGTGTGCCCCATATTATTTTTATAGAGCTCTAGCATATAAAAATATTGCATGGCAAACTTGCGATTAGATGACTATTTTTTAGCTTTAGGCGACAAATGAAAACCTTAGCCGATCATTACTTTTCTAGCTGTTTGGATTATCTTCAAAGCACAGGATTAGATAGCCAAGAGATACTAACTGCCATTGAATTTGATGAATATGCAAATAAGCAAACACAACAATTAGCGCCTCGTATTAGCTTAAAAAGCTATAATGCGCTGCTTAGTTATGCACAGCAAACGCTAAATGACTCCTTATTCGGGTTTGAGTTAGGAAAACAAATACGCACCGCTGATTTTGGTGTACTTGGGTATTTAATTGAATCAAGTACTAATCTAGCCAGTGCCATTACTGCATTACTGAGCTACGACAGTTTAGTGGCTAACATAGGGCGTGCTGAGTTTGAACAGCAACAAACACTTTGCAAGGTAACCTGGTTAGCAGACCCACAGTGCAGTCCACAGGCCGTATTACGAAATATGACCGCGTGGGTAAGTGTTATACGCCAACTGCTTAATCCTCAGCTTTCGCCTAGTTGCGTTTATTTTACAGCACATTTTTCAGACAGTGAGTTACAACAATTAGCGCAATGGTTTAATTGCCCAGTAAAAGCTGGCGCTAACTTTAATCAAGTAAAGTTTCCAAGTAGTTACTTAACCCTTCCTTTTAAAACCGATAACTCCCAGATTAACGCTGTGCTAAAGCAAATGTCAGAGCAACAGCTATCTCAGTTTAAAAGTCAGCAATTATTAACAGAAAAAATTAATCATATTTTAATGGCTAAATACGATTTGCAGGACTGTTCACTGATCAGAACGGCTAGTGCTTTAAATATGACCCCGCGCACAGTGCAACGTCATCTAAAGCAAGAAAACACCAATTTTGCTGCTCTTCTTGAGCAAGAGCAAAAACGCCGTTTGTTAACTTATATTCCTCATTATCCGCTAAGCAGTATTGCAACTATGTTGGGGTTTAATGATCAAAGCTCTTTTAATCGCGCCTTTAAGCGCTGGTATCAATGCTCACCTCGTCAATTTATAAAAAACAATAATTAAACAATTTGATTACCTAAAACACACATTACCGTGTACCTTTTTATTAATTTTATTTACACTAGCCTCATGTATTGCTTTAAAGACAAACATTTATGCGTTTGCGTATGATGTTAACTGTTTTTGTAGTGGTTTTTTATAGTGCGGTCTGTCACGCAAACCCAGTCACCTTCATCGCTGAAGATTTGCCCCCTTATCATTTTAAAAACCCTCAAGGTGAAGCGCAGGGTGCCTTAGTTGATATCGCTAAAGCAGTATTAAAAGGCACGGCTTTAACAGCAACGTTTGAAATAATGCCGATGGCGCGTATGTTTCAACAACAACAAGCCAATCCTAATGCCATCATGCTGTCACTGTTAAAAACACCAAACAGAAACAGCCAGTTTAAGTGGCTGGGAAAAGTGTATTTTGCAGATGCATACCTAGTAAGTTTACGCAGTCATAACGATGAAGTGATTCACTTAAACTTTGCCAAAGAATACAAAGTAGCCACTATTCGCGGTTATTCTGCACAAGCTTATTTAGAAGCTCAAGGCTTTACTGAAAGTGAGAATCTAGTCTTAGTGAGTTACTACCAGCAGCTATGGAGAATGCTGTATAAAAATCGTATCGATTTTGTGGTAACTAACACCCTCACACTTGAAAACGAGCTAAAGCGTACAGGGCTCGACCCAAGCTTAATTACTAAGCGTATACATTTAGATGAGCTACCTTCCTCTCTTCACTTTGCAGCAAGTAAGCAGCTTAACCCGCAAACAGCGAAAATTATTACTGATAGATTAAACGCGATAAAAGAAAGCGGTGAATACCAACAAATTTTAAATAAATGGCAACTCCCTATTCCAACGCGCCTTTAGTCTTGAGTGGGTAAAACGCCTTGTGTTAAGTAATTTTTTAATGAAGTAAATAAAGGTGAAGGTAAGTTATTAATATCGCACCAACGCCACTGTAAACATTTGTTAGGCTCTTTATTTACAGGCTCGCCACCTTCATACTTTGCCTGCACATATAAAGTAATATAATGCTTGTTCTCGGCGCTAAAAATATCGTTGGTAAAATCGAGTTTACGAATATTAGTAACAGTAAGCCCTGTCTCTTCTGCTACTTCGCGCACTGCACATTGCTCAACCGTTTCACCAAATTCTAAATGCCCCCCAGGGGTTGCCCAGGTATTTGCACCATGTGCGCCTATTCGATCACCGAGTAAAATTTTATTATCATGCATTACTATCACTGCAACGCCTACTCTGACAACTTGACTCATTATTACCACATTAAATAGTTCATCATTTTTATATGTTACCTAATTTAAATCATCAAACTAGTTGTTAGTTCGTTATAAACCATAGCGTTAGCTAAAAACCACACAACCCGTTCATTATTCAACCGACCATAGTCGAATATCACTCCTGATAAAAAGCGCTTAGTTTTAAATAAAGTTATATTAAATTTTGCTCAGGAGCCTTTATGTCAGGTGAATACAAACAACATTACAACGAGTTTAAACAAAACCCGGCAGCGTTTTGGTTATCGCAAAGTAAACGCCTCCCTTGGTACCAGGCTCCCGAAACAGCTTACACACAAGATGAAAACGGTTTATATCACTGGTATGCCGATGGCCAACTTAATAGCTGCTTTTTAGCAGTAGATCAGCATGTTATTGCCGGCCATGGTGATGAAACAGCGTTAATTTATGACTCACCCGTAACCAATACCGCGCGCAGCTACAGTTACTTTGAACTACAACAAGAAGTCGCTAAATTCGCAGGAGTAATGCAGTCTTTAGGCGTAACAAAAGGCGACCGCGTGGTTATTTATATGCCCATGATCCCCGAGGCTGTAATTGGCATGTTAGCCTGCGCCCGCATCGGCGCTATTCATTCGGTCGTTTTTGGCGGGTTTGCAGCACATGAGCTTGCCGTAAGAATTGATGACGCCAAGCCTAAGTTAGTACTCAGTGCTTCTTGCGGTGTAGAAGTGAATACCGTAATTGAATACAAAGAGTTACTTGATAACGCCCTCGAATCAGCCTCGTATAAAGTAGAACATTGTATTATTTATCAGCGTGAGCAAGTAACTGCACCACTTATGCCTGAGCGTGATATTGACTGGGCTGTTGCAATGCAAACAGCTACTGGCGTTGATCCTGTTCCGGTAAGTGGCGATCACCCGCTTTATATTTTATACACGTCAGGCACAACGGGTACTCCCAAGGGGGTTGTTCGTGAAAATGGCGGCCATGCCGTGGCCATGCATTACAGCATGGAAACCGTATACGGAATGAAACCTGGTGACGTGTTTTGGGCCGCTTCAGATATTGGTTGGGTTGTAGGCCATTCGTACATAGTGTATGCCCCACTTATGTACCGCTGCGCCACTATTTTATTTGAAGGTAAACCGGTTAGAACCCCAGATGCCAGTGCATTTTGGCGAGTGGTTGAACAGTATAAAGTAACGGCTTTATTTAGCGCACCGACAGCCTTTAGAGCGATAAAAAAAGAAGATCCCAATGCCGATGGGTTTAAACAATACGATACTTCAAGTCTGAAACGCTTGTTTTTAGCAGGCGAGCGCTTAGATCCTCCCACCTACGATTGGCTCAAAGAAAAAACAGGCCTACCTGTGCTTGATCATTGGTGGCAAACAGAAACTGGTTGGGCGATAGCCTGTAATCCTGTCGGCATTGAGCACCTACCTACAAAAGCAGGCAGTTCAACGGTTGCGACTCCTGGGTTTGACGTACGTATTTTAGATATGAATGGTGACGAATGCGCCCCCAATGAACAAGGTGCAGTCGTTATTAAACTGCCTTTACCGCCAGGATGTTTACCCACTATTTGGCAAAATACCGAACGCTTTAAAGCCGGTTATTTAAGTGAATATGAAGGCTATTATCTCTCTGGCGACGGCGGATATATTGATGATGATGGCTACCTATTTATTATGGGCCGCATCGATGATGTGATTAATGTTGCGGGGCATCGTTTATCAACCGGTGAAATGGAAGAAATTGTAGCCGCTCATCCCGCGGTTGCTGAATGTGCCGTATTTGGTGTTAATGATGCGCTCAAGGGTCAAAACCCCATGGCCATGGTGGTATTAAAAAATGATTTTCATGGATCGCATAAAGAAGTAGAGCAGCAATTGGTGCAAACCGTGCGTAATCAAATCGGCGCTATTGCGTGTCTTAAAAATATTATGTGTGTAGAGCGCTTACCAAAAACACGCTCAGGTAAAATTTTACGCAAAAACTTACGTCAACTTATTGATGGTGAAGAACTGCAAATTCCATCAACCATTGACGATCCGAGTATTTTTGAGGAGTTAACTCTGCAACTTGCTGAAAATAAAATATAAATATTATTTTTAAAACGTCTATTTAAGCGCGGCTTAAATAGACTTTTCTCGCCCCATCTGCTTAACTAGATCTCATTAAATAGATGAAACTCACGCAAATAAATCTCTTGGGAATATAAATGACTGAAATACGATCGCAGCTGCGAGAATTTTTACTGCAATGGTTTAGTCTTTATTTTCCTGGGAGTGCGCATTTATGGTACAACATATTAGTACTGTGCTGGGTTGGCTTATTTGCGCTCATATTGCACCTCATCTTAAGGTCAGTTTCAAAACGACTACTTAAAGGCCGCTTTAGTGATAAAGTTGTTCAAACCGATACCCACACGCCTGCCGACTTAGCGCTTAAATTAACACGTAATATTTCCTTTGTTTTACAAGGTGCTGTGGTTGTTATACAAGCTAGGCTCTGGGTTCCAGAAGGAACGGCTTTTTTACATATCATTGAGATGTTTACTGATCAGTGGATCATTTTATTTGCACTGCTCTCGCTGTTCTCTTTGCTCAATATTTTTCAAGCAATATCTGACAGGCAACCCATTGCAGCTCACTTTCCATTACGTGGTTTTTTACAAACAATTAAACTGATCGCCAGCGTATTAGCCGGTATTTTAGCGATTTCATTATTAATGAATAAATCCCCGTTAATATTACTCAGTGGTTTAGGTGCGCTATCGGCTGTACTGCTACTGGTGTTTAAAGACGCTATTTTAGGGCTGGTGGCCGGTATTCAGCTTTCAGCAAACAATATGCTTGCGGTTGGTGATTGGTTAGAAATGCCCAAATACGGCGCAGATGGCGATGTGATTGATATAGCCTTGACCACAGTTAAAGTAAGAAATTGGGATAAAACCATTACCACTATCCCAACCTATGCGCTAATTTCTGACTCATTTAAAAACTGGCGCGGTATGTCAGAATCCGGTGGACGGCGCATAAAACGGAGTATCCATATAGAAATGAGCAGTGTGCGCTTTTTAGATGAGCAAGAGATCACCGCGCTGAAAAAAGCAGATTTATTAAGTCACTACCTCGAAATTACCCTACCGGCTATTAACGAGCAAAATACCACGAAAAAAATAGATATGAGCTGTACGTTAAATGGTCGTCGGCTCACTAATGTTGGCACATTTCGTCATTATTTAGTCGCGTTATTAAAACATCACCCACATATTCATCAGGGAATGACACTGATGGTAAGGCAGCTAGAGCCAACTAAAAATGGCTTACCCATTGAAATTTATGCATTTACCAATACAACTAATTGGGGTGAGTATGAAAATATTCAGTCAGATATATTTGACCATATATTAGCGATATTACCCGCCTTTTCGTTGCGTGCCCATGAGGCACCAACAGGGAATGATATTCGTCAATTAATTAAATAGTCACTAAATCCGTTTTAATTGCGCTATTAACCACTGGTGAATATCGCTGTTATTTGAACGTGGATGCCACGCTGCAATCACCTTAAATGGCGGTGGTAATAATTCAACTTCAAGCTGTTTCACTTTGGCGTTTGGCAGTAAACGCGATGGGTAAAAAGCAATTAAGTCAGTACTGCAAAGCAAATCGGGGACAAATGAAAAGCCAGGCACTGACATAACTATATTGCGCGCATAGCCCTTATCAGCAAACCACTGGTCGTGAGAGCCTCTTAAGTTAGCACGTGACGCTGAAACCACTAATTGAGGGTGTGCCGCCACTTCAGCAAGGCTCAACGTCGACGAAGAAAACACCGTGTCTTTGCCCGCAATACAAATATGTTGTTCTTCAAATAATGTGTCATAGATTAAGTTTGTTGGGATAAATTCAGGAAAACTAATTAATAAATCCAGCTCTCCTGCACTTATTAATTGATTAACATTATCAGAGGCAAAGTCACGAATAATCAGCTTTAATCCTGGCGCTTCGCGTCTTGTTATTTCTAATAATTGTGGCAAAAGAGCTGCTATAGCGTAATCAGTCGCACTTATTGTAAATACGCCCTTGTAACTACTTGGGGTAAATTGTTTAGGTATTAATAACGCTTCTACCTGAGTTAATATTTGATTAATGGGCTTCTCTAGTGCGATAGCCTTAGGTGTTGCAACCATTGTATTGCCTTGGCGAATAAAAAGCCGATCGTCAAATAAGTCACGCAATTTTCGCAGCTGCTCGCTAATAGCCTGCTGGGTTAAGCCCATTTTTCGCGCCACATCCGACACATTTTTTAGTTTAAGTAATGCACTCAATATTCGTAATTGTTTTATATCAAGCCGAGATATACCATTCATAATTGTATCTTAAACAAAAAAGCATTGTTTCAAATTGTACCTTTTAATCCCTATGATCACCAGCATTGTAATTGGCGCTAAACAGCATTATTAATTTAAAAGGTATTAAAATGAGTCAACCAAGTAAAAATATCGACAGTCTATTTTCATCAATCAATTTAGGCCCACACACGCTTAAAAACCGTATTGTAATGCCGCCACTTACACGCTCACGCAGCACGGTTCCTGGCAATATCCCCAACGAGGTGATGGCCACATATTATGCACAGCGTGCTAGTGCTGGTTTTATGGTTACCGAAGGCACTCAAATTGAACCAAGAGGACAAGGGTATGCCTGGACACCGGGCATTCATTCTAATCAACAAATAGCTGGTTGGAAAAAAGTAACTGATGCAGTACATGCAGAAGGTGGAATTATTTTTGCCCAGCTTTGGCACGTTGGCCGCGTTTCACATACTAGCTTACAGCCTAATGAAGCCAAACCTATTGCCCCCTCAGCTCTAACAGCTGATAGCGTTAAAGTCTTTATTGAAACAGGACCGGCTCAAGGCGCTTTAGCCAACCCAAGTGAACCACAAGCTTTAACAACCGATGAAGTAAAAGAGCTTGTTGGCATGTATGCACAAGCTGCCCGTAATGCGCTAGAAGCGGGGTTTGATGGCGTAGAACTGCATTGTGCTAATGGGTATTTAGTAAATCAGTTTATTTCTGAGCACACCAATAAACGAGATGATGAATACGGCGGCTCTCTTACTAATCGCCTGCGCTTTTTAAAAGAAATTGTCGCGGCAGTAAGTGACGTAGTAGGCCCTGAGCGCTTAGGGGTTAGATTTGCGCCCTTATTTAGCAGTACTGATGAAACCCGTGTTTATTTAGGATTAGTAGAATCAAACCCGCATCATACCTACATTGAAGCAATTAAAGTACTTGAGCAAGCTGGTATTGCCTACCTTTCAATTGCAGAAGCTGATTGGGACAATGCCCCTGATTTACCAGAGCAATTTTATCAAGCAGCCAGAGCTGAATTTTCTGGGCGTATTATTTACGCTGGTAAATACACTGTTGAAAAAGCGGTGGCGATGTTAGCTAAAGGCTACGGTGATTTATTTGCTTTTGGTCGCCCTTTTATCGCAAACCCTGATTTACCAGCGCGCATAAAAAATCAATGGCCATTAAATGAAGCCGATACAGCCACTATGTATGGCGGGACTGAACAAGGTTACAGTGACTACCCTTACTACAAAAACGATTAATTAATAGGCCATGGATGGCCTTATTCAATGTTTAAACGCTTTTTACATCGTCTCCCAGCTTGTTAAATTTAATCTGCTCACTATTTTTACATTTACTAAAATGTCATACATTTGGTTAAAAAATGTCGATAAAAACCATTAAAATTAGTTTTAAAGTATTGTTTTTAAATAATTAACAAGCATTAAAGTAGTGATATTTTTATATATCAATACAATAAGCTTTTATTTTTTTAGGCATCGGTCTTTGGAGCATGGGTTGTTAAAGTTAGCAGGAGTTAAATCAACTTCTTTGAGTCTTTTAGCCGTGTGTGGATTATTTTTATTATTGTAGTTAAGATCTTACTTTCATCTAGTAAACGCCATAAATTAAAGAAAATACAATCATATGGGTTAATTTTTTCAACAATGTGCTCATTCGTTATACTTTAATATTATTACTATATTCATTTTAATTCTATACCATAGCGAAAGCGTATTTTGTTAACGTCTTACAAAGCGTTAAAGTGCCGCGCTAATTCACAGCTATAAAAGAGGGTACTATGTCGCTTGCTGTATTATTAATGTTGGCATTATTTGTCGGTTTGCTGTTCGCGATTTATCTTTTTTCGCAAAAAAGCAGCTCTTTATCTCGTACCGTTTTATTTGGCTTAGTGCTTGGTAGCACCTTTGGCTTAGCCCTACAGTTTTTATTTGCCCACTCTCCAGAAACCATTAAAGAAATACTCAGCTGGGTAAGCGTGGTGGGTAAAGGCTATGTCGGTTTATTAAAAATGATCATTATGCCATTGGTATTAATTTTTATGATTGCTGCTGTGGTAAAGCTCGAAAACCAAGGCTCACTGGGGAAAATCTCCTTTATTAGTATCTCTGTTTTACTCTTTACCACAGCAATTGCAGCGTTAATTGGTATTGCGGTAACGTATGGATTTGACCTCAGTATTGAAGGGCTTGTTTCGGGTACTCGTGAAGCCGCTAGAATGGACACACTACAAAGCAAAGCTGCGAATGTAGCCGACTTAAGTGTGCCGCAAATGTTATTGAGCTTTATTCCTGAAAATCCCTTTGCGGATTTAAGTAATCAACGTTCAACCTCTATCATTGCCACGGTTATATTTGGTGTCCTTGTTGGTATAGCTGCACGTAAAGTAATGCTGGAAAAAACAGAACTTGCTAGCCCAATTCGTAACGGTGTAAACGCCCTACAAGCGACAGTGATGAGCTTGGTTCGCATGGTAATTGCACTCACTCCTTATGGTGTTGCGGGCTTAATGGCAAGTGTTGTGGCAAACTCTAGTAGTAACGATATTTTAAATTTACTCGCCTTTATTGTGGCTTCTTACGTGGCTATTTTATTGATGTTTGTTGTGCATGGCTTATTGCTTAGCTTTGTGGGTGTAAATCCAAAGCATTATTTTGAAAAAATCTGGCCAGTACTGACCTTTGCATTTAGCTCACGTAGCTCAGCGGCATCGATTCCTATGAATGTTGACGTGCAAATTAACCAGTTAAAAGTACCACCAGCAATTGCAAACTTATCGGCTTCTTTTGGTGCCACTATTGGTCAAAACGGCTGTGCTGGTATTTATCCTGCGATGCTCGCAATGATGGTTGCGCCAAGTGTGGGGATAGACCCACTTACATTTGAGTTTATTTTACCGTTAATTGGTATTGTAGTTATTAGCTCGTTTGGTATTGCAGGTGTTGGTGGTGGTGCTACCTTCGCAGCGTTGGTTGTATTGCCTACCATGGGGTTACCTATAGAGGTTGTGGCTTTACTTATTTCTATTGAACCCTTAATAGATATGGCACGCACTGCGCTCAACGTATCAGGCTCTATGACCTCAGGCGTGATCACCAGTAAATTAATGAAAAATCAATAACACAGATTTTAATCTAATAGCCCAGCCTGCGCTGGGCTTTTTTATGTCTGCCACTTTCAAAGCTCTTTAGTGATTTGTTTATTTAATCATTTAACTTTAATAAATCATTTTTATAGATTGTATCAATCAGTTTATTTCGCACACGGTTTTTAGCCCCTCTACTATACTATTCGCACTGCTTAGTCATTCAAGCTTGGTAAACAACAACTTGAATGGAGTAAAAGCTCACTAATTTTTAAATTATTAGATTCTATTTTTAATAATAGTAATACGCTTTGTATATAACGAAATTCGTTAACTTTAAGGAAGCTGACAATGAAAAACCGATCATTTACTAAAAAAGCACTTGTTGGATTTATAAGTATGGCACTTATGTCTGGCTCTGCTTTTAGCCAAGAAAAACCACAAATGTCTAAGCCACAAGGTGCTGTAGGCATGGGTGAGGTTAAAATGGGCGCAACCAGAACAAACCAATTTTGGTGGCCAGATCAACTAAACCTATCTCCTCTTCGTGATCATGATCTACGCTCAAACCCTTATGGTGCAGACTTTAATTATGCAGAGGCATTTAACAGCCTAGATTTAGACATAGTAAAAAGTGATATTGACGCCCTACTTACGCAATCTCAAGACTGGTGGCCAGCAGATTTTGGTAACTATGGCCCATTTTTTATTCGTATGACCTGGCACAGTGCAGGCACCTACCGTACGCTTGATGGCCGTGGTGGCGCAGGTGGTGGTCAACAACGTTTTGAACCGCTTAACAGCTGGCCAGACAACGTAAGCCTAGATAAAGCACGCCGTTTACTTTGGCCAATTAAACAAAAATACGGAGAAGCACTTTCATGGTCAGACTTAATCGTATTAGCAGGTAACGTTGCTCTAGAAAACATGGGATTTGAAACCTATGGTTTTGCCGGAGGGCGAACTGACGACTGGGAACCAGACATGGTTTACTGGGGTCCAGAAGTAGAAATGCTTGCCAGCGACCGTGAAGATGCCAGCGGCAAATTAGAACGCCCATTAGGTGCAACGCACATGGGTTTAATTTATGTAAACCCAGAAGGGCCTAAAGGAGTACCTGATCCTATTGGTTCAGCTAAAAATATTCGTGTTGCGTTTTCTCGCATGGCCATGAACGATGAAGAAACCCTAGCACTTATCGCCGGTGGTCATACCTTTGGTAAAATGCATGGTGCGCACAAACCTAAAGACTGTGTAGGTTCAGAGCCTGCTGCAGCAGGCATTGAAGAACAAGGGTTAGGCTGGAAAAACAAATGTGGTAAAGGCCACTCTGAAGATACCGTATCAAGTGGTTTAGAAGGCGCATGGACACAAGCTCCTACTCGCTGGTCATCACTGTACTTGAGCAACCTGCTTAACTTTGAGTGGAAACAAACTCGCAGCCCTGCAGGCGCTATTCAGTGGATCCCAACAGATGAATCATTACATAAGTCAGTACCTGATGCGCACATCAAAGGTAAATTTAACCCACCGGTAATGACCACTGCCGACTTAGCGTTAAAATTTGATCCTGAATACCGCAAAATTGCTGAACGCTTTTTAAACGACCCTAAAGAGTATCAACTGGCCTTTGCTAAAGCATGGTACAAATTGACTCACCGAGATATGGGGCCACCACGTAACTTTTTAGGTAAAGAAGTACCAAAAGAAGACTTAATTTGGCAAGATCCTATTTCAGCAGAGACTCAATCAAACATTGATGCTGGTGCAGTAAAAGAGCTTAAAACCGCTATTTTAGACTCGAACCTAAGTGTACCTGAGTTAGTACGTGTTGCATGGGCATCGGCTGCCAGTTACCGTGATTCAGATATGCGCGGCGGAGCCAATGGCGCACGCATTGCGCTTGCTCCACAAAAAGATTGGGCAGTAAATAATCCAGCAGAAACCGCAAAAGTACTCAAAGTATTAAAAGCAATTCAAGCTGACTTTAACGACAGCTTATTTAGCAAAAGCCATGTATCGCTTGCTGATTTAATTGTGCTTGGTGGTAATGCAGCGATTGAAAAAGCAGCCAAAGATGCAGGCTACTCAGTAAACGTGCCGTTTAATGCTGGCCGTGGCGATGCTACGCAAGCGCAAACTGACGTTAATGCATTTAACTTATTAGAGCTGCCAGCCGATGGTTTTAGAAACTACTTTGATGCAGAGAAAAGCTATAAATCGCCAACTGAAATGCTAATAGATAAAGCCGATCAGCTTGACCTAACCGTGCCAGAAATGACTGTATTAATCGGTGGCTTACGTTCGCTTGATGCAAACTACAAAGGCATTGATTACGGCGTATTTACTGACAAGCCTGGCACTCTAAATAACGACTTCTTTGTTAATTTATTAGACATGTCGACGGTATGGAAAAAATCGTCTGATGCTGGCATTTACCAAGGCTTTGACCGTCAATCAGGTGAGCAAAAGTACACTGCTACTTCGGTTGATCTGATTTTTGGTTCAAATTCAGAACTACGTGCAGTTGCTGAGGTGTATGCTTTTGATACATCAAAACAAAAGTTTGTAGAAGACTTTGTTGCGGCATGGACTAAAGTAATGAACTTAGACCGTTAATTACCATTAAGTAATACAACCACAGCGCTGCAATTAATTGCAGCGCTTTTTTATTATTAAGCTATTTTAAAGCAACCACTCGCTCGCGCAAATCATCGGCATTAACCTTCTGTGCAGCCACCATTTCACCAATAGTCACACTGACCAACGACCACTTTGGTCTAGGCAATCGCCACTTCGTTTTTCGACTAAACATACTACCCCATAGTCCATCTAAATGAACAGGAATAACAGGCACCGGTGTGCGCTGAATTATTTTTTCAATGCCACGACGAAATACATCAACTTCGCCATCATCGCTGAGCTTTCCTTCAGGAAAAATACCCACCAGCTCACCACGTTCCAGTGCTTGCGCAATGTCATCAAAAGCTTTATTAAACGCCTTAGGATTTGATTTTTGACTATCAATTGGGATAGCTTTGGCCATTTTAAACAACCAATTAAGCGCAGGTGAATAATAAATAGGTGCAAATACAACAAATCGAATTGGCCTAGGTGACGCCGCTAAAATAAACATCCAATCAACAAAGCTAACATGATTACTTACCACCACCGCAGCTCCTTCATCGGGAATATTGAGCTGGCCTTTAGTGCGCACACGATACATACAAATCGCTAAAATATAGATAATAAAACGTAAGAAAAACTCCGGTACTTTGGTGTATATGTACAGCGATATTAGTAAATTAAGCCCTGCTAATAACAACAGTAATTGTGAAATATCCCAGTGTAATAGCGTTAAAGTAACAATACTTAAAACGGCGCTGCCAACCATAAACAATGCGTTTAATACATTGTTAGCTGCAATTACTCGTGAACGGCTATCGGGGTGAGTGCGCTGCTGAATGAGTGCATACAAAGGTACCGTATAAAACCCTGCGGCAATACCAATTCCTGCCATCCAAACAAAATGCCATAGCATATCGCCAGTATTAATTACTTGCTCAAGAGTAAGCTGCAACTCATTAACTAAACGATAAGATTCAATACCAGGTTCTTGACTTAATAAATATAAAAATAAGGTAATTAACAGTGCACCAAAAGGCACAATACCCAACTCAATACGTGAGCGCGATAGCTTCTCACACAATAAAGATCCTAATGCAATACTCAACGAAAACACCACTAAAGCAGCCGTCACCACCAACTCATCGCCTCCCATTACATGTTTTACGTAGTTAGGGAGCGCCGTTAGTATCACCGCACCAATAAGCCAAAACCAGCTGATCCCTAATACTGATTTACCCACTGACTCGGTTTGTGCGTTAAGCGCATTAAATACACTTTTGGTCGAGGAAATAGGGTTAAGCGATACCTTTAAATTAGCATCATTCGCAGCACTTTTTGGTATAAAACGACTACTCAAATAACCAATAACCGCCAGGCTCACTATTGCGATACTGATATAAATAGGGCCCGCTGTTTGGGTTATATAATAGGTGCCAAATACGGTGCCCAATAAAATAGCGACAAAAGTGCCCGACTCCACCAGTCCATTCGCTTTCGTTAGCTCATTTGGGGCCACATGCTGCGGTAAAATAGAGTACTTAAGCGGCCCAAAAAAAGTGCTTTGTAAACCCATTAAAAATACAGTACCTAACATTAACCAAACCTGCTCGGTTAAAATCGATACTACGCCCACCAGCATAATAGGAATTTCGCAAAACTTTACGATGCTGATCAGTTTTGATTTTTCCAACTTTTCTGCAATTTGCCCAGCCATGCCTGAAAATAGAAAAAACGGTAAAATAAATAATCCTGCCGCCAGATTAGAATAAAAGGCACCATCAGCTACCGTAGCAGCCTGAAAAATTAAAATAAGCAGGATTGATTGCTTATAAACATTGTCATTTAAAGCAGAGAAAAACTGCGTCACAAACAGAGGTAAAAACCGCTTACTACCCAGTAAAGCTCCCTGAAATTGTTGTTTATTTTCCTTCATTACGGTCTCTTAAAATTAGCTTCAGGGCTTAGATTACCACTGTGGAAAAGAAATACGAACCCACTTTTTAAGTACGTGCTCAAACATATATTTAAATAAACAAAATAGCTAACCCAATAAAAATGACTAACAAATGAACAATGCGACTAAATCAATCGTATAAGTTGTTTATGAGTTGTAAATAAAACATCTATGTTCTAAACCTAAAAGGTGACTAAAAAAGGAGCATCTTTATGCCAACTACAAACACAATAGACAAAGACACTAAATTCGCACGTTGTTTAGAGTGCAACAAAGTAAATACATTTGCCGCTTTTCATTGGCTTTCGTTAGCGTTTAAAGATATGGCGCGCGCGCCCATGTTGAGTTTAATTTACGGTTTAATCTTCACGCTTATTCCGGTAGCGATTGTTTACTCTGTTGTACTTACCGACAGCCACTTAGCTATTTTACCTGCAACCGTTGCTTTTGCTTTAATCGGTCCGGTATTCGCCGTTGGCCTATACGATGTAGCCTGGGAACTTGAAAAAGGCCACAAACCTACATTAAGCCATTCATTAAAATCAATGTTTCGTAACCCTGTAGGTGAATGGGGTTTTGCGGTATTACTCATGGTAATTATGATTATTTGGATGCGCCTAGCTGCAATCGTACATGCATTATACCCAAACCATGTAAACCCCACCTTTGAAGAACTTTCTGCGTTTTTAACTATAGGCAGCATTATCGGTGGGATTTTGCTAGTTAGTGTATTTTCAATTTCTGCATTTACGCCGCAAATTATGATGGAAAGACGCGTTGATATTATGACCGCAGTCGTTTCTTCAATCCACGCAGTTAAAGAAAACTTTGCAGCCATGGTAGTATGGTCAATTTGTATATTTGTACTGGTAGCGTTGGGCTTTGCTGCAGGTGCCGCTGGATTTATTATTATTATGCCACTACTTAGTTACGCTAGTTGGCATGGATACATTGCTGTTATTAAAACAAAAACACCACGTGGTTATGAATAACATTTACCTGTAGTTTTATCATTTAATTAAGTGTTGCCTCTTCTCCCTCAGTTTATAAAATCCGTAAAAACCTTGATCTGAATAAGGTGCAAAGCTTAAAAATAGCGCTAATATAAGCTGATACACCACAGATAATATAAAGGAATAAACATGAGTCAAAACGTTACAGACTTAATGACAGCTAACCCATTTTCAGTGAACGTAAAAAGCACTTTGCATGACGCACATAATTTAATGAAAGAAAAAAACGTTCGCCATATTCCTGTTATTGACGAAGACGGCGCATTTGTCGGTATGCTCACACAAAAAATAATGGTCGCCAAAGTCATGGGTATCATGGCAACGTTTGGTGCTAATGCATTACAACGCAAAGAAAAACTCACAAAAGTAGAAGATATTATGGTGAGTGATTTTATTAGTGTAACCCCAGAGCAGCCGCTATCAGATGTCGTTAAATTTTTTGTAGATAATCGCCACGGTTGCATGCCCGTTGTTAGCGAGCAAGGTCAGCTAGTAGGTATTTTAACGTCTTCTGATTTTGTACGTTTAGCTGCAGCACTGCTCTCGTAAATATTCTTCTTTAATGAAAACTGTATTTAACTTTTCCAAATGCAGTTTTTACTCACTTAACAGATATATAAAATTAACAGCATAGATAGCTAAGTCACTAACAGCCTGTTATGGTAAACACCCTACTTTTAATGATTATTACAAGGTAAGCTTTCATATGGCTAATCAATTAAATGTACTAGGAACTCGCTTACAACTTTGCTGTGGCAACGGTGGCTATACCCGTGAGGGATTTTGCTATGTACCAGATTCAGACTTTGGCAATCACAGTGTATGCGCCATTATGACCGACGAATTTTTGCAGTTTTCTAAGGCGCAAGGTAACGATTTAATTAGCCCTAATCCTTTGTATGATTTTGCGGGCTTAAAAGCTGGCGATAAGTGGTGCTTATGTGCGATTCGTTGGTATCATGCCATTGCTGCAAATGTTGCTCCTCCTGTTGTACTTGAAGCAACAAACCAAAAAGCGCTAGATATTATTCCCCTTGAAGTATTAAAAGCACATCAATATACCGGGTAATGATTTGAGCGCTCAGCTTACAATATTAAAGTATTATAACCACCCTTTATGTTTAAAAAATAAATAAGGGGCAAAGCCCGACAGCAACATAATGCCAATTGCAAATGGATAACCCCATTCCCATTGTAGCTCAGGCATTATATTAAAATTCATACCATACACACTAGCCACTACTGTAGGCGGTAAGAAAACCACTGAGGCAATAGAAAAGGTTTTAATAATTTGATTTTGTTCAATATTAATAAAGCCTTGTGTTGAATCCATCAAAAAGTTCACCTTGTCGAATAAAAAGGTACAGTGCGACATTAAAGTTTCTATATCGAGTACAATTTCTCGAAGAGATTCGCGCTCGTCATTTTGCGCACCTATACGGCGTATTAAAAACGAAATATTGCGTCGCGTATCCATTAAACATAAACGCACCTTACCATTAGCATCTTCTAAGCGAGCTATGCGACCAACCGCCTCTTCTAAGTCTGAGTTATCTTCTTCAAGTACATAAGCACTGAGCTTCTCTAATTGATGATGCATGTCTTCGAGCATATCCGCGTGGTTTTCAACTTTTTGATCAAATAAAGTGATTAATAATTGTTTTGCTGTATCGCATGCCACCTGACCTTTGCGCGCTCTTAAGCGCAGTAGTCTAAAATCAGCCAATTCCTCATCACGAATAGTAAGTAAGCAATTGTTTTGCAACAAACAAGCTACCGTTACAGTATTAAATCGCCCTTCATTAGGTGACATAAACAATGCATGCACATGTAAACCTTCATTATCGATAAAGCACCTAGACGACGTTTCAATCTCTTCTACATCTACCGAATCTGGAAAGGTTATATTGAGCGTTTTTGCAAGCGCATTTTGCTCCTGCGGTGTTGGATTAATAGTATCAATCCAATGTGCATTCTTTATGGATACTTCAACAGGGGTATCAGGTAAAGGCGCTAACTCTTTGATCACTCCTTGCTCGATGGAAAAAAACCTCAGCATACACTTCTCCTTTAATAGATCTTTGGGTTGAGTATATGTAACAGATCATTAATCAACAATGATAATACCTCCATTAGAACAACTATAAAGAGCAAGCTATTTGCTAACAATTTTTAGCACTTCGATTTTGCAGAATTTACAAAAAAGTGCATATTTTTCATACCCTTTGAGCTAAACACTCCTTAAAACTTTATTAAATAAAAATTAAACTTTTAAATTTCAATTACTTAAATCAAATAATCTATCGGCATGCCCATTGCTTCTATTAGTACAAGACGTGTTCGTTATCGCAATTAAAACACTCACTTGAGTAAAGCGAACACTATTTTAAAATAGCAGGAGGAATAATGAGTAACAGTAATAATGCAAACAAAGTCGCTGAATTTACCGCTCCCGGTGTAGAAAACGAATCAGCAAATAAAGCAATATCTGTTCTAGAAGATCGCATGGTAGCGCTAATTGATTTACAGCTAACTTTAAAACATATTCATTGGAATGTAGTAGGTCCGAACTTTATTGGCGTACATGAAATGCTAGACCCACAAGTTGAAACCGTGCGTGAAATGACCGACACCATAGCAGAACGTATTGCCACTTTAGGCGGCGTTCCGGTTGGTACACCAAAATCGATTGTTGATCGTCGTACATGGGAAGATTACGCCATCGGCAAAGGTTTAGTAACTGAACACCTAGCCGCATTAGACAAAGTATATAACGGCGTTAACAGTGATCACCGTAAAGCCATAGAATCACTTGCTGAGCTTGATCCGGTATCTGAAGATATGATCATTGCGCAACTTGCAGAGCTTGAGCAATATCAGTGGTTTGTTCGCGCCCACATAGAATCATCAACTGGTCAATTGAATAGCTAATTTTTAAAGCAGTCATTTTTACTTACAAAGCCCAGTAACTTGCTGGGCTTTTTTGTTTTTAAACTACATTCCTCTTATTAGTACACTAGAACCCCCCCTATTTAGCGCATCTAACACGTTTAGTTACTATACTTATTATTAAAGAGAACTTACTATCTACTCCTAATTATTAGCAGGGAATTTGAAGTGTTGTCGCGTCTATATAGCTTTATGCCAGGTTTACACAGCTTATTTAATTATCAACGTCAATGGTTTGCTGATGATGTGAGGGCGGCATTATCGGTTGCAGCCGTTGCTTTACCTGTTGCTATAGCTTATGCGCAACTTACAGGCGTTAATGCTGCAGTTGGCCTGTATTCTTGCGTATTACCTATGATGCTTTATGCACTTTTTGGTACCTCTAAACAGCTTATTATTGGCCCTGATGCCGCAACATGTGCGGTTATTGCTGCAGTTGTTACTCCACTTGCTGCAGGCGATAGCTTTAAACATTGGCAATTAGTGATCACCATGACCGCAATGACCGGTTTTTGGTGCTTTATTGCCAGCCGCTTTAAGCTAGGTGTATTAGCCGACTTTTTATCTAAACCAATTTTAATGGGGTTACTAAACGGTGTGGCTATTACCATTATTGTTGGTCAGTTTTCTAAAGTATTTGGCTTTACCTTTGATGAGCGCTATTTGCTTGAGCGTTTAGGTGGCGTTCCTACGTATTTATCGCAAACTCATATTCCCACCTTATTAATGGCTTTATTTACCCTCGGCGTTTACTTTGTGTTAAAGCGCTTAAAACCTACATGGCCAGCCTCTATGTTTGCCATTGCACTAGGTGCGGTATTCGTTTGGTTTTTTAATTTAGAGCAATTTGAAATAAAAACCATAGGCACAGTAACTGGTGGTTTGCCCGTGTTTAACACCCCAGTATTTGACGTGGGTATTATTCGAGAACTTGTTGTACCGGCACTCAACTTAGCCATAGTTAGCTTTGTCAGCATGATGCTAACAGCGCGAAGCTTTGCAGCAAAGAATGGCTACGACATCGATGCCGATAAAGAATTTAGAGCCTTGGGCATCGCTAATTTAGCGTCAGCATTATCACAAGGCTTTGCCGTTAGTGGTGCCGACTCACGCACAGCCGTAAACGACGACTCTGGCGGAAAAACCCAATTAGTTTCGATTATAGCTGCCGCTATTATTGGTGTTATCGCTCTTTTTTTAACGGCGCCGCTTGAGTTTATTCCCAGTGCTTCACTCGGGATTGTATTAATAATTGCCTCTGTTCACCTGCTTGATTTAAAGGCAGTCTGGCAATTAAAATTTAAAGATAAGCAGGCATTTTACTTAGCCTCAGCCACACTTTTTGCTGTGCTGTTTATTGGTGTTATACCAGGAATTACCCTTGCTGTATTACTAGGGTTATTTCAATTTATTCGAACTGTTATGCGCCCAACCGACAATATACTCGGCGTAGATGTTAACGGTGTAGTAAGAAGTTTAGACGCCACAGATAAAGCAAAAGCAGTGCAAGGCGTGTTTATTTATCGCTTTAATTCACCTTTAACTTACTTTAATGCCAGCTACTTTAAACGCAGATTACTTGAGCAATACGCAAGGCAAAAAGACGACACCCAATGTGTAATAATTGACGCTGTGCCCTGCTTTACCCACTTAGATTTAAGCGTAATGGCTATGCTTGCCGACCTCGACGTTATATTTAAAAAGCGCGATATAAGGCTTGAACTTGCAGGTAGAAAACGCCAACTACTTTCGTGGTTTGATATTGCAGGAATGAAGTCAGGAAAAGAAGGTATATATATTCACTCTGATCTATATGTTGCGCTACAAAAAAATAGAGTAAGCCAGCCTACCGACGAAGTTGCCTTATTTGAAGCTCATACCAATTAGGAATAATTAGCCGAGTTGTAAAATATAAACGGCAATAAAAATAAAAAAGAGTCACTGTATTTTATTATTCGTTGAACGGCTAAGCCCCCTATTACTGTGTAAGTTATTTTCAATTCACTACATAAGCTATTTAATGGGCTAAAATAGCTAAATTATTAACAGGCTTCTGATAATGAAGTCACATTAATAGAGCAGCTAAGTTATAATACGGTTTAACCAACAACGCTATTATACAACCTTGTTGGTTAAATTATTATATCAATTAGCATTATAAAGTCGTCGATATTGATACAGCGTGTGGCTGCATAAGATCTTTTGCTTTTTCCATTTTCTCGTGGGAATCGGTATGTACAACAATCGCCCACAGACCCGAGCGAGTTGCTTCTCTTATATTGTTGATCAAATCATCGTGATCTGGCCTTAACGAAAAAGCTCCAGCAATTAGTAAACCAACAAAAGTACAAAGAATACTTATCGAAACATATGTTTCTAGGATGTGCTGTTGTAAAAATTCAAACTCTAATAAAAAGAGTATACTGGCAATGATCACACCAACAACAAGACCAACTACGGCAAATACTAAGTGTGATTTCAACATAGTTTTAGCAATTTTTTTATCTTCAGGCTCAACCTTTTCATCGTAATGTTGATCGTGAGGTGGAATTAGCCTTATGCTTTTTTTTACAAAGTTCTCGTCATTATTTAAAATATCAAAGGTTGCTTTAGCTTTATGTTCGCTGTTAAAAATACCGCCCACTTTAGTGGCTTTATCTCCACTGTTTATATTCGCTTTCATGGCTATTATCTCCGCATTAAATAAATAGTGGTTTAGTAAAACTACTAACACTAATTAATAAAAATTATTGATAATTGAAAATACGACTAATAAATTCACTTTATCATCATAAAAGCAATTGCAAGACTAACACCAACTTGATTGACGAGTAATAACTCAATTACCAAAGTAAATAAGCTTACGTGTAAATTAGAGGTGGAGGGGTTATCCTTTGTTTTTTAATACTTTTAGTACCTATTTAAATTCATCGATTATTCTAACCTTATTATTTTTGTTGCGAACTCTGCACTACAATAATTAATGTCCATATAAACCACCGTGTAGAATATACAAAAAATATTTCAAACCTCGAAGCAACTAAAAAGTAATAATTCAGTATCACCTTGTTGATAAGCCTAGCTATCATCAGGCGATAAATTAATAGCATACCCTCGGAGTTAAGTTTTGGGATATATGGCTTTAAGTTAGCCTTAATAATTTGTATGTGAATACTTATAACTTCAGGAAGGCCCGTTTTTTATTTCTTTGGATCTATGCTTAAATTACTGTGGATGAACCATATGTTCAACTTCATGCCAGTTAATTTAGTAATCACTTTAATCACATAAAAGAAAATACCAATCATTGCCAACATAGACGGAATACTTAAAAAGCGTGATATAAGGCTTGAACTTGCACGAATGAAATCAGGAAAAGAAGGTATATATATTCACTCAGACCTATACATCGCCCTAAAAAGAAATAGCGTAAGCCAGCATACAGAGGAAGTTAATTTATTCGTGGCAGATGAAAATAAAGAGGCGCTCACACATCCATAAAATACTAAACAGCAGATCAGCTAGCTGGCTCTGCTGTTTAGTATTAAGTACTTTTTATACTTTTGGGTAATTTGAAGGGAAAAACGCACGTTTGGCTTCTTCATCAAACTCTTTTTTAAAGGCGACATCGGTGCCAATTTTACGTGCACGCGCAACCGCTGGGCGGCTATCAATGCTTTCAAACCAACGTTTTAAATTAGGGTATGGCGCTAGGCCTTCTTCACCAAGTACTACTGGCGCTTTATCAATCCAACCCCAAGCAGATACATCAGCAATGGTGTATTCATCACCCACTATAAAGTCGCGACCTTCAAGGTGTGCATCAAGCACTTCGTAATGGCGCTGCGCCTCACGCAAGTAGCGGTTAACGGCGTAATCAAGCCCTTCAGGCGCCATGTGTCTAAAGTGTACGCTTTGCCCCGAATACGGCCCAAGGCCAGATGCTATAAACATTAACCATGAAAGCATTTCGGCGCGATTCTCTGGCTTACCTGCTAACTTACCGTGTTTTTAGCTTAGGTACATTAATATAGCGTTCGAATCAAACACACGAGTTTCACCATCAACAATGGCAGGTGCTTTTGCATTAGG
The DNA here is from genome assembly GCF_005886135.1 of Pseudoalteromonas sp. S4741. NCBI lineage: Bacteria > Pseudomonadati > Pseudomonadota > Gammaproteobacteria > Alteromonadales > Pseudoalteromonadaceae > Pseudoalteromonas > Pseudoalteromonas sp. S4741. The sequence goes on from NZ_PNCN01000010.1 coordinate 28,562, forward strand.
ATTAATGGCTTTAAACTCAGGTGTGTGTTGCTTACCTTTTAAGGTATCAAGTGGCACAAGTTCAAACGGTAGGCCTGTTTCTTCTAAAAACAAAGCAACCTTCATTGGGTTAGGTGTATGGTGAAAATAAAATTTGATCATAAAACGCTCCTAAAAGTAGTAGCTACAATTAAACCACAACTTGATCGGTCGTTCAAAAATAGTTAGCTAAAGTACTTAACCAAACAACTCACCTGCATTAACCCTGCCCCTATATAAATAAATGTAACGCGCGCTTCTTCTTGTGCCTTTTTAATAAGCGCTACCAAAAAAGTGACTACAATAATAATTACACTTAATGCTAAGCCATATAAAAAAGAGCCACAAAAATGAGGTAAAACTGCAAGCAATCCCGCAATAATTAATGCGCCATAAAAAGCTACAGGCATACGAACATTAAACAATACACCCAGTAAGGCAGATACAAACGCAGACGCATATAAAATTACAATATGCCTAGGCCACGCGTAACTTAGTGGATGTTTAAAATTAAAGCTTGTAGGGTTTAAACTAGTAACCGCAGACGAAGTCGCGTGTATAAAAATACTAACTAATAAAGCGCCGATAAAAAATGCAGCAAATGCCGAAACAGCACCACCGCCTGTATACCCTGCTTTCTCTTTTTCTATCACTATAACCACAACACTTAATGCCGCACTAAGCTGAAACCATTGCCAGTAATCGTTACTAAAAAGGGGGATTGCAGCAAAGCCAATTACGGGGACTAATATTTTGGCTTCTTCGTTTTTGTGTAATAAATAAAAAGCCATAATAGCTATATAAAACAGTGCCGTTACATCAGGCATAAAATCTACTTCCTTTTAAATTTCAACACTATTTCTACATTTAGGGAATGCACTACAGCCAAAGAACGTATTTCCTATATTAGTACCTTTCTTTGCTTTACGTAGTACCATTTTCTCACCGCAACGTGAGCATATCTGAGTTTCTGAGCGTTCTTTTTTCGGCGCCTGCTTATGTTCAATAATTGTTTTTACATGGCTTACATGTTGGCGATTTGTTTTAAAACTTGGCTTTAATTTTCCGCTTTCAATTGTATTTACTATATCGTTTTTAGTATTAGCACTAAGTACTCGCTCGGTTTTACTTTTAATGTACTCAATACCGCCGCGTGCAAACCTAACATTTTCAGGTAGTTTAGTTTTAAATGTGCTGTCGCCAATAAAAATAATAACCGAAAATAATGCGTTACTGTTTATACCTAAACACGACTCAAGTGTTTTTAAATGCTTGTAGTTTTGATGTAGGGGGTTTTGAAATTTTGATGAGTGTTTAAAAATTTTTTGTGTCCACATTTTTTGATTCGCTGAACCAAAAATCCAACCTTTCATGTTTTTAGTTTCCACCACAAACACACCAAACTCAGACACAATAATATGATCAATTTGCGTAGTACCATTTTCGATGCCGTTTTCAAAAGTAGGCAGCGTCACATTTTTAATTAACGTGTAATCTGCCTTATTTAAAAACAGTTTAATTAGCACATTAACTTGCCACTCTCCTATCGCTCCTTTAAACCAAGGTGTTTTAAAAACCCCAATACAAATAAACAGCGGTATAAAATACCAAAGCTGGCCTAATAACGTGGCCAAAATCGTAGAAAAATCCATATTTAGTTAATCCTTTAAGCTATACAAATGGCATAATAGAGCCGCGAAATTTAACAAAAATAAACTAGCAGTACACGTAATAATGCACGTTCAATATTAAACACATTTAAGCATTGTTTTTAATACGCCCTTTCTAAGGCATGTTCATTAACATGTTCAATTAACTCAGGGAAAAATGCTAAAAATACCGATTCTAACTCATGGTAGTTTTGCGCTATATCCTCAGCGGAACCAGCAAAGTTATTAGTAAAACGAATGCGTTTGGCTATGTTATCAAGCGCAACCCCTACCCCTTCTATAGTTTCGTATTCTTTAAACCAATCGTTTGTAGTCATGCTGGTTACAACATGCTGCATGCGCGCTGGCATAACCGCTATGCGCTCATTTAAAAGTGCGTAGCTGCTGCGTTTAAAAGCATTTAAAGGGTGTTTGTTAAATTGCTGCCAATGCATAATTAAAAAGTGATCAAACAGCACGTCAATCGCTACGCCTGCAAAGCGCTTTCGCTCGGGCGAAAAGTACTGTTTAGTGGTTTTTACTAAAGCGTGTGAGTCGGTAAATTTATCGACTAAGTAATGGTTTTCTAGTGCACTTTTAACGCTATTGGGCAGGTATTCTGCGTGCCTGCGTCCACCAAAATCACCTAATAAATTGCCAAAGTGTGAATCGGCTGTAGGCTTTGCTAAGTAAAGGTGAGCTAAATAATTCAACGTAATCCCAATGGGTTTAAACAAACTTAATTTTGCCAAATAGTAACGCACATTTAAGCGAAACTCACACGAGTGTTTAACGCACTCTCTGTGTATTTACCTAACACTTTAGTTTGAAAATTATACAAATACTCTGTAAAGCCGTTGCACTCAATTCAACATTAAATATTTAAAATAGAATTATCAATTACTTAAAATAGAATTATCAATTACTTAAAATTTAAAAAATCGCTGGAATATATATTGCTACTTAGCGTATTTAGCACTCAAACATGTATAGCTCTTTTTATTAGTGAGTAGTTAAAAGGAGCATAAAACATAGGTTAAATCAGTTATGGATATAGCTATATTTTTTAAGTCGTTACTATTACTGGCCTTTTTTTTAACGCTAGGTAATTTAATTAAGTACACATTTTTAAGGGGCTTAATTGTGCCCTCATCGTTAATTGCTGGCGTATTGGCTCTTTTATTAGGGCCACAATTACTCGGTGAGCATATTAATTTGTCGCTCCAAGGCACTAATTTATGGATAGATGAAAAGGTCACAAGCATATGGAAGGAGTTACCTGGGTATTTAATTGTAGTGGTGTTTGCAGGTTTATTTTTAGGTAAAAAAATACCTACAATTAAACAATCGCTAAATCAAAGCCTACCCAATTTAAGCTTTGGCTACAGCATTGCCATAGGCCAATATGTGGTGGGTATGATCACGGCATTATTAGTACTTGCCCCTTTATTTGATACCAACGAAGTTGCCGGCGCACTCATTGCGGTGGGATTTCAGGGCGGGCATGGCACCGTAGCTGGCCTGCAATCCACTTTTGAAAGTATCGATTTTGCAAAAGGTATGGACTTGGGGTTAGGTATAGCAACAATAGGCCTTATAAGCGCCATCGTGTTAGGGACTATTATGTCTAATCGCACCGATGGGGGCGACCAAGAACTTGAAATTAGCCACGACGAAAAAGTAGAGGTAAAAGACCGCCCGTTTGGCCTGCACTTTGCTATTTTAGGCACGGTTGTTATTGTTGCTTGGCTTATTCTTAGTGGCTTACAAGTAGCCGAAAAAAACCTTTTTGCCGATTCATCGGTAAAAATACTTGAGTACATGCCTTTATTCCCCATTGCGATGATGGTGGGTTTAGTGGTGCAAATAGTGCTTAATAAATCAGGCATGGGTAACTTAATTAGTCACTATCAAATAAATCTGCTTTCTAACCTCTCCCTCGATTTACTAATAATTGCCGCACTGGGTGCGCTTAACTTATCGGTACTTGCTAAATATTGGCAAAGTATTTTAATTTTAGGCGCAGTGGGGGTTGCCTATAGCGCAGCTATTTACTTTTTCTTTGGTGGGTGGTTTTTCCCAAAAGATTGGAAAGTGAGAGGAATTGGCGAGCTTGGGCAATCTATGGGCACTACGGCAGTTGGGCTGTTAATGCTAAAACAGGCTACCTCAAACCCAAGCGAGCATATTCGCCCCTTTAGTTACAAACAACCACTTTATGAGCCCGTGGTTGGCGGCGGTATTGTTACTGCCCTTGCTCTCCCTGCCATTGCTAATTTTGGGCCGTGGGCATTTACTATTATTATGGCGGTTATATTAGCCTGTGTAGTGGGTGGTTTTGCCTTTTATAAACGCCGCAAACACAAAAGCGAGTAGCCTAATTGCGCTATAAAAAAGCCGCTACAACTTTTGTAGCGGCTTTTTTATGCATTGGTTTTTTACTTGTACCAGTAACTAATTATTCGACTTAACCCAATTTCCATTATCATTTTTACTGTAGCTATTTTTAACCGCAGACCAAGCCACTTTATGCGCTGTGGTTTCGCGGTCGTCGTCGTTTTTTCTATCGCTTGGGTCCTCGTAGGTATCCCACGCGCTATTAAAAGCCTCTTGATATATCTCTTGGGCATGTTTAGGTAAGTTACTTTTTACCGAATCCGGTAACTCGTTTGTGTTTTGATAAGGCATAAATAATCTCCGTATTACTTAATTACGCCGCACGCAACACGTTTACCACCACCACCTAATTTCTTGGGTTCGTCGGCATAATTGTCGCCCCCTTTGTGGATCATCACTGCGTGTTGTTTAAGCTGCTCAAGCTTGAGCCTTGGCGCTAAAACAGGCGATTTAGCTTCGCCGCGCTCATTTACAAATAACGCAGGTAAATCGCCTAAGTGGCCATTACTCCACGGTTCATCGTGGTGTTTAGCGCTGTTAGGATCAAAGTGCCCACCAGCAGCACCGGCAGGTACAACTTTACCGTTTTTTTGCTTTGGCTCGCAGCTAGCATATTGATGAACATGAAAGCCATGCTGCCCAGGCGTTAAGCCTTTAAGCGCTGGGGTAAATACCACCCCGTGCTCATTTTCTGTCAGTGTAACGGTGCCAAGTAACTCACCTTGCCCCGACTTACTTACTGCATGCATATCAACATCTACATTCGCCAATGCGCTATTTTGTAGCATTGCAGCGGTAAATAATATGGCGCAAGCTGGTTTAAAAATACGTGTTACGCTTTTTTTAGCGGTTGAATTAAACTGTAAACAATTCATCGTGCTCTCCTTATGTAGTATCTGTTTTGTAAATAACGCGACTGCTCAGTTATTAGGTACAATCTCTATACCAAGCTCACTGTAGGCAAAAAATTTCACCTGCGCTAAACGTAACGCATTGATTAAAAATAAAATAAACAAGACTAGATAATTAACCACTACACATACTTAAAATTTACTGCGTGTTTTTGCTTAAACGCTGCACAAAAACTAGGGCAAATTTACACAAGAAATGACAACTTTACAGGCTTAACACGCTCACCCGCCTAATACTAAGTACCGCTCAAAACGGGTAAAAAAGCAGCTCAAACGCTTAATAGCGCATTTACTAATACCGCGCTAAGCCAATAGCACAGCGCGTTTAATCAAAATACGCGCCTATGCACACGCTAAAATAAACCATGCTCACCACGCCTGCTGCGCTATCGGTATACTAATTGCTGAACATACTAGTGTTATTAAACGGGTTATAGATGACCCTATCGCTATTAAACAATCGAGGGAATTATGAGTAACAAGCAACTAATTAAAACACTAGGTATAGGCCTAGCCGCCGCGTCAGCTGGCATGCTAACCAGAAAAAGTTTACAAAAATCGTGGGAAAAGGTAACCAACGAGCCCGCCCCAAAAGACAAGCCAAGCGAGCATACAGATCTTAAAGAAGCCGTTACATGGGCGGTGGTATCTGGCATTGGTGCAGGCGTGGCAAGAATGGCCGTACATTATGTGCTCGACAAACGTAAATCTAAGTAAGCCAATAGCCACTAAAGTGCAACGTAAAAAAGCATAAAAAAAGGTGAAACTAAGTTTCACCTTTTTTATTACTTTAAACTAATTAGCTTTACGCGGTAGACACACTACTCGCGCCTGCATTTTTAAGTATTTCTTCAATCGCGCTTTTGTTATCGCTGTTGTACTTAACACCAATTAATATAGAGCCTTTTTCAATGGCGTCTTCGTAAAATTTAACTTCGTGCTCAGGAATAAACGCCCCAATAGCAGCGCCTAAACTTCCGCCAACGGCAGCACCAGCGCCGCCCGCTGCAAATGCAGCCACTAATGGGCCTGCTACTAATAAACCTGTACCACCGGTTGCCACGGTACCTACGGCAGTAAAACCGCCAACAATTGCAGCTATAATACCACCAGACGCTGCACCAACAATGCCGCCTTCAGCCGCTTTGGTTCCCTCGTCTAAGGCAAAGTCTTCCTTTGCGTATGAGTCATTGGCAACAATGCTTATATCAGCTTCATTAATACCTAATGCTTCTAATCTATAAATAGCCAGTGTTGCTTGTGATGCGCTTTCAAATAACCCAGTAATAACCGTGCTCATAATAACTCCTTTATTTATTTAAAAAATACAGCTATTACTAAGCAAAACCCAAACCACTTAAATTATTACTATTAATCAATAAGTTAAATCACAAACCCAAACTACTGCTTTCATTTACACAGTAAATATTGCTAACCGTTGTAAAAAACTCCTACCACATAAATAAATGCACTAACGCTTAGCGCTTTTATATAACGCGTTAATAAACTCAATTACTTAGACCAAGTAATTTCCGCTAATTGATTAGTAGCCGTTTGATGAATAATTAAGCCGTTATTGCCCATACGCATGTGCCTAATTAAGCCAGAGTAAACCCCTTCTTTACTGGGAATTTGCCAGCTTTGCATGGTTTGAGTTTTTAAATCAAACCTAACCAGCGTTTCGGGGCGCTTAGCCGACTCATTAAACCAAATAGCATTATCGGCATATTCAATGGCATACGGGTGGCTGTGTTCGCCGCTGGGGTTATCCCACTGCGTTATTTTACCGTTTTTGGGGTTATAGCGGCCAAGTTTACCCATGCCAGAGTTTACATAAAACACCATATCATCAGGCGTAATAGCAAGGCGCCTAGTATGTGTTTTAGCACCTGGGAGTTTTATTTCGCTAAGCTCCATGGTGTTTTTATCAACTTTAACCAAACAGTTACTGCCATTACACGACACCCACGGCGTCCCACTAGAATCAAGCTTTATACCATAAGGCCGCGAGCCTTTAGTGGGTAAAGTAGCCAGCTTAATATCGCCGCTTTTAGGGTTTAGCCTGCCAATCATGTTGCTGTGCTGCAGGGTAAACCAAAATATACCCGCATCATCAAACACGCCTGTATGTGGGTCACGGGCGTTTTTATCAGGCATTTTATACACTTTAAATTTTTCGGTTTTTAAATCTAAATACCCAACCGTGCCATTTTTATTACCTAAAAACCAAGGGGTTTGGTTTTTATCAAGCGATACACTGTGCGCATACGTACCACTTGGCAAAGTGTACTCTTTCATTTCACCGGTTTTAGGGTTTAATCTACCTAAAATATTACCCCACTGGCCAACCCACCAAATAAGCCCGTTTTCACCTTGCACAGGGTCGCGAGCACGTTGCCCAAGCGTAGGCACTTGCCAGTATTTAAAGCTAAGTTTTAAATCGCCTTTAACCACCGTTGACTCACGCTTATTATTAACAGGGTAATGCTTGGCCAAATACGCGCTAATATCTTTACTAAGCGCAGTGCCCTCGCCTGTATCTACCATATAACTTATGAGTGTTTGCCAATCCGCTTGGCTATAACCCGCACTGCGATCAAGGTTGTTTAAACTATGGCAACTGGCACAAAGCTGCTCAACTAATACCTCTGGCTCGTTACTCAATACAGGTAACGGCGCAGCTAAAGCCCCTAGCGCAACCGTTGCCACAAAGTGTTTATTAAATAAAAATCGATTTTTACGCATAACGCCCTCCCTTTTTTAATATTAAAGCATAGGGCGAAAGTGTTTACTATATGAGCACTTTTAGCTTTTAGCTTTTAGCTTTTAGCTTTTAGCTTTTAGCAGAATAGTGTCGTTTTTATTTTCGGTGTGAAATCGTTATTTTTTGTAGGGGTAATAGTAATTTAGGTACGTTTTCTTGCTTAAAAAACGAAAACAAACTCCCTCTACATGTAAAACCAAAAAGTTTGTGCTTTCGGCCAACGCGCTAGCAAGCTAAGCGCCTACAATAAATAACATTGTATTTAACTTTAGCTGTGGCTATTACATTGGCTGTGCGTTGGGTTTCGCTTCGCTCTAACCAACCTACGGTTGTTGCATAGCTACAAGCTTGCGTATAATGCCCGCACTCTGGCTGTATGTATTAGCCGCTAATTTGGATTCTAATAATGAAAAAACTCTCTGCAGTGCAAGTAAAACAACAAGCACTTGTGCTTAACGTTGCCGATAAACTAGAAGCACAAGGGCGCGAAGAAATCCCTGGTATGTTGCAGTGTTGGTTTGATGTGGAATATCACTTATTTCCAAGTTCACTACTGCTTTGTTTTCAGTTTGAAAACGAACAAGCTTTAGCAGCCGCAGAGCCTGATTTATTAAAATGGCAAAAGCGCTTAAGCGCCGCAATGCTTAAAAAAGGCGTGATTTTAAAAGATATGCGTAAACATTTAGTGTTTACTTTAAAAGGCCCTGATGATTAAAGAAGGGCTTTAAATTAGGATTAGAGCAAAACTTAGTAGCGCTATAGTTTATAATTAATAGTTTAAGCGCATAATAAAGGGCAATAATATTGCCCTTTATTTTCTCACGCACTCTCCCACGATTAATCACATGGTAAACGCATTTAAACTCTATTCGCCGTGGTCTCGACAGAGTAATTGACTCGATGAGCAAAAGACTATAAGCCTTGATCCTTGGTGCATGAAATCAAGATTTGGCGCCCTTGGTTTATGGTGTTTAGTTAAGTTTAATAAGAGCCGTTGGGCTTTTGAGTAAAAAAGCAAGAAAAAAGCAATGCATAACCGAAACTGTATTAGCCCACATGGCTTATCTCAAGATTAAACTTTTTATATTCATCGGAAATGAAGCACTCATAATCTTTTGGAATTTTAGATTTAAATTCACACAAAAACTTAAACCTGTGTGGAGCAGTCTCATTGACTTTGATCAAGGTTAAAAAATATTCTTGAGAATTAATTAGGTTCTTTAAATCATTATTCAAATATCGAGGGCAATAACCAAGCTTGTTTTCCCCATCATGTAATACAATTAGAGCATTTGAATCATGTTGATTATCTAATTCATGCTTAAGTTTAAGTTCAGAGCCAACTGTAAGCTTTTTAGCTAAATCTTTACACTCATCGCTTATATATTTAAAACCAGAAACAAAGAACTTAATCGTAAAATATTCTCCATCTAACTTAGGTACAGTTACTACCCTGAAATTATCCGTTTTCCTCTCTCCACCTGTAATACCTAAAAACTCTAACTCATCTGCACTTCTAATATCCAAACCTGACCACTCGATCATTTGTTTAAATTCTGGCCTGTTTTTTGGCAAAAGCCTATTATTAAAGAATTTAAATAATTCATTGGATACATATGTTTTACTAAGTTCATCAAGCCTTAAAAATGCTTTAAAATTTTTGTTTTTGGCACCGTTTGTATAATGAAACTTATATACAAACTTCTTTTCATCTGAGCTTACAGGCTCTTTAATTAGTTTTGCTACTGGGTGCCACATACGAGTTTCATCATCTTGCCAGACAACATAAAGCTCAACTTTTAGAGTAGCAATATTAGTATTAATCATAAAATTTGTTTTTTAACTCTAGTAAATTATCTCGATTAGCTAAAATCAATCGTAATGTAAATTTTTTTGTTATTTTAGACATCAATTCATCTGGAACTTTAGTAATAACTGAATTAATTTTGTCTTCAGTTAAATTTTCAAGTAAGCCTAACCAATAAGTGGGAGCCTTAGATTTCTTCTTCTCTAACGCTAGCATCGACATTTGTTCGAAGGCATCCAATGTTTTAATCCTTTTCCCCTGACTATAAAAGAAAGATTTAGAGCGCCTCACATACTTTTGTATTGTGAGACTTGGTGAAGAATTATTTAGTATTTCCAACCTTTTTATATCACTTTCATTACGCCCCAAACTCGCAGCATGATCATATGAAGGAGCTAGATAATTACTATCAAGACTTTCAATAATTCCCCAATTCTCATTATGCCTGTCTTGGTTAGAGATAAGTACATCAAACATCAAATAACCTATGAATACATCTATTACATTCGCTATTTCAAGATTGCTCCAGCCCTTAGGGGGAGCGTCTGCTAACCAATCTAAAGCAGTATATACCCTGCTCACTGTTTGTAACCTTATATTATCTTTTAGTTGAAAACTTTCCTCAAGCGATTCAAAACCAGCTATATGCTCAATTAATTGATTACCGAAAGTTAATTGCTCACCTTGCGCAATAAAGTTTACTGTCCTGATACCTCTTTCACTTTTATTTTTAGCTAATTCGTATTCAGCATGAGGTATACCTAGAAACACTGCCAACTCACATGCTATTTTTTCAGCCCAATCTTCACCATATCTAACTATTGGATTGCCTTGCTTATCTTCTGTATGGATTGATTTAAACAAGTAAGAAGTATTTTCAGCTTCATACCAAAACTTTGTTTTCGTTCCCATTTGTTCAAACTGTTCAACATCTTCTTGAGATATATCAATAATTTTATATTTTGTAGTCACAAACATGCTCGTAAATATTGAAGAAGAGGAAATAAAAATAACTGAAAAATAATATTTGAATAGATAACAATTTTCTCTAGAGATTCATCCTATCAAACTTTAGAAAAAATCTCTCTTCTAACTAATATAGAAAAATAAATTCAAAGCTCATGGCATATACTTTCTAAAACTAAGCCCCCAATCTCGCTTCCCTCCCCCCGTCATCACGCCCTGAAAATAAGAAATTGATGAGTAATGTCGCGCATGGATGCGCGATAAGGCGGAACTAGGCCATGGATGGCCTATCTTCGCCGTTTACGTCCACATCAATTGTGTTTTGAAGGAAGTAGCGTGATGCTCGGGCGCGCTGAGAGTGTCCAGAGAGGGACCAGCGGCAGCCCCTCTTTGGCTGCTGTCGCCAGCGCGACAAAACCTTGAATAAGGTTTCTAATTTCTAAAATACCAAACGTCTTCGCGTTATCGGTGATGATAACCTGAAACACCTATTCAAATACTTATTCGGGCTGCCGCCCGCGCGTCAGCAAGCTAAACGCCTACAATAAATAACACATACTCTTGGCTTTTGAGCGAGTAAGTATATTTGTGTTTCGTTGGGTTTCGTTTCACTCTACCCAACCTACGTTCATATAATTTATGGCGAATCACCTCACACAAAAAAGCCGTTGCATTGCTGCAACGGCTTTTATAATTTTGATAAATCCCACTCTACAGTGGAACTTACTACCCATTAAAGCTCAAAAATTAATCGCGGTATGTCTCAATCGGAGGACATGCACATACTAAATTACGGTCGCCGTATACGTCATCTATACGCGTAACCGTTGGCCAGAACTTATCTTTAGCAACTGCTGGTACCGGGAAGGCAGCGTAAAAACGGTCATACGCGCGGTCCCATTCATTACCTAACACATCAGCTTGAGTGTGCGGTGCAAATACCAATGGGTTGTTTTCGATAGACCATTCACCTGAAATGATTTTATCAATTTCACCTTTAATCGATACCATAGCTTCGATAAAGCGGTCAATCTCGCTCTTAGACTCAGACTCAGTTGGCTCAATCATTAATGTGCCCGCTACTGGGAACGACATCGTTGGTGAGTGGAAACCGTAATCTTGTAAGCGCTTAGCAACGTCCATTTCAGTAATGCCTGAGGCTTCTTTTAATGGACGTAGGTCAATAATACATTCGTGGGCAACACGGTTGTTACGGCCACGGTATAAAATTGGGAAGTGCTTGCTAAGCTCATTACTTAGGTAGTTAGCATTTACAATCGCCATTTCTGTCGCTTGTTTTAAGCCCTCAGAGCCCATCATGGCAATGTAAGCCCATGAAATAGGTAAAATAGAGGCAGAGCCATAAGGCGCTGCCGATACTGCGCCGTTACCAACATTAGTACCTGGTACGTTAATTACGCTGTGGTTTGGCATAAATGGCGCAAGGTGCGATTTAACACCAATTGGACCAACACCTGGGCCACCGCCACCGTGTGGAATACAGAAGGTTTTATGTAAGTTTAAGTGCGATACATCTGAGCCAATAAAGCCTGGGCTAGTAACACCTACTTGCGCGTTCATGTTTGCGCCATCCATGTAAACTTGGCCACCGTGCTGGTGAACAATTTCACATAGCTCACGAATCGTTTCTTCGTATACACCGTGTGTAGATGGGTACGTTACCATGGCACATGATAGGTTTTCGGACACCTCAGCAGCTTTGGTTTTTAAGTCTTCCATGTCGATGTTGCCGTGTTTATCACAGTTAACAACTACAATTTTCATGCTGGCCATTTGTGCCGACGCTGGATTAGTACCGTGCGCAGAACTTGGGATTAAACATACGTTACGATGCGCATCCCCTCGTGACTCGTGGTATTTACGAATGGCGATTAGGCCTGCGTATTCACCTTGTGCACCTGAGTTTGGTTGCAATGAAACCGCATCGTAACCGGTAATGTTAACTAGCCAATCGTGTAGCTCGTTAATCATTATTTGGTAACCTTCTGCTTGGTCTAGCGGGCAGAATGGGTGAAGGTTTGCAAATTCAGGCCAGGTAATTGGGATCATTTCAGCGGTCGCGTTGAGTTTCATAGTACATGAACCTAACGAGATCATAGAGTGATTAAGCGCTAAATCTTTGTTTTCAAGACGCTTAATATAACGAAGCATGTCTGTTTCGCTGTGGTAGCTGTTAAAGTTTGGATGCGTTAGGATTTCATCATCACGCACTAGGCTTGCAGGAATAGAGTCACTGCCATTTGCTTCAACATCCGCAGCAATTGCATCTACGCTTAGGCCGTGGCCTTCGCCTAAAATAATATCAAATAACTCGGCAATGTCTGCACGTGTTGTGGTTTCTGATACTGAAATTGAGTACTCACCCGCATGGTTAGCAGCAAAGTTAACACCTTTAGCTACAGCACGCGCAATCACGTCGGCTTTGTTTTCATCAACAACAGTTAATGTATCAAACCAGGTAGTGTGCTTAAGTGCGACGCCTTTTGCTTTTAAGCCAGTTGCTAAAATATCAGCAAAACGATGAATGCGTTGTGCAATGGTTTTTAAGCCTTGAGGGCCATGGTATACCGCGTAAAACGCCGCCATGTTCGCTAGTAATACTTGCGCAGTACAAATATTTGAGTTTGCTTTGTCGCGACGAATGTGTTGCTCACGGGTTTGCATTGCCATACGCAGTGCATCGTTACCTAAACGGTCTTTTGATACACCAATAATACGCCCTGGTAATGAACGTTTGTATGCATCACGTGTTGCAAAAAATGCAGCATGTGGACCACCGTAGCCCATTGGCACACCAAAACGCTGTGCTGAACCAAGTACGACATCTGCGCCTAATTTACCTGGTGCTTTTAATAGTAGTAAGCTCATGATATCGGCTGCCACACATGCAATCGCTTTTTTGCTTTGTACGCCAGCAATTAGGTCTGTTATATCAACAATTTCGCCTGATGTTGACGGGTATTGAAATAACGCACCAAAAATGTCGTGGTTCACGGCATCAGCGGCTTTACCTACAATAATTTCAAAACCAAATTGCTCTGCACGGGTGCTCACTACGTCAATGGTTTGCGTGTGTACGTCGTCGGCAATAAAGAACGCATTGGCTTTTTTAGCTTTTGATACACGTTTTGCAAGGCCCATTGCCTCGGCGGCAGCAGTTGATTCGTCAAGCAGTGAAGCACTTGCTAAATCTAGGCCGGTAATGTCTAAGGTCATAGTCTGGAAATTTAATAGTGACTCTAAACGCCCTTGTGCAATCTCTGGCTGATACGGTGTGTACGCTGTGTACCAACCCGGGTTTTCAAGTACGTTACGTAAAATTACGTGCGGTACGTGAGTTGGGTGGTAGCCTTGGCCAATATACGATTTGAAAACTTTATTTTTGCTTGCTATTGATTTTAAGTAGCTTAGTGTTTCAACTTCGGTACGGCTTTCGCCGATATTAAGACCTTGCTCAAGACGAATACCAGCAGGTACAGTTTGACCGATCAGCTCTTCAACGCTCGATACTTCAAGAGCGCTAAGCATGTCGTTTACTTGCGCTGGGCTTGGCCCAATATGGCGGCGAATAAAATCTTGCTTTTGCTCTAATTGTTCAAGAGATTTGGCGTTTGACATGTGTCCAGATTCCTATGATCCTAAATACTAATGGGTAACTAGTATTGATTAAAATATGTGGTGATTTGGCAACTTACTGAGTATGGTAATAAGCTGTAAAATCATAAAAGCCCCAATGTTTTAAATAGAGGGGCTTTTAACTAATTAACGATTACTCTTCGTCAATAGTGTGTGCGTAGCCTTCTGCGTCGAGCAAGTTATCAACTTCAGATTCGTCAGATGCTTTAATGCGGAATAACCAACCGTCGCCGTAAGCGTCGTTGTTTACTGTTTCAGGCGCATCTTCTAGCTCTTCGTTAATAGCAACAACTTCACCGCTAATTGGTGCGTAAATGTCTGACGCCGCTTTTACTGACTCTGCTACTGCACAGTCTTCGCCTGCATCGACTACGTCGCCTACTTCTGGTAATTCAACAAATACCATGTCGCCAAGCAGCTCTTGGGCGTGCTCAGAAATACCAACAGTGTAAGTGCCGTCACCTTCATTACGAACCCACTCGTGTGAAGGTGCGTATTTTAACTCGCTAGGGATATTGCTCATTTTGTTTCATCCTTTGGTTTAGATTGGGTGAATACCAATAAATGAGGGTGACCTATTTACTGGTATAACCAAATTATTTAGATTATTGATTTACCGTTACGTACAAAGCCCGGTTTAACTACTTTTACGTTAACTAATTTTTTACGCATTTCTACTTGAGCTATGTCGCCGGTTGAACGTGGCACACGTGCTAATGCAACACTATAGCCCAATGTTGGTGAGAATGTGCCAGATGTAATAACACCTTCGCCACCATCAACAATTACTTTAGAACCACTGCGTAGTACGCCTTTTTCTTCAAGAATAAGACCTACTTGCTTGTGAGTACTTTTTTCTGCACGTTGTTTTACCAATACATCACGACCAATAAAGTCACGATCTTCTGGCTCCCATGCAATAGTCCATGCCATGTTAGCTGCCAGTGGTGATACGCTTTCGTCCATATCTAGGCCGTAAAGGTTCATACCTGCTTCTAAACGTAGTGTGTCGCGCGCGCCTAAGCCCGCAGGCGCTACACCGGCATCAAGCAGTTGCTGCCATAAATCGGCTGCTTGCTCGTTTGGTACTACAATTTCGTAACCGTCTTCGCCAGTATAACCTGTTGTAGCAATAAATAAATCACCGGCTTGAACACCAAAAAATGGCTTCATGCCCTCTACTGCAGCTTGCTGGTCTGCGTTTAATACCTGGGCTGTTTTAGCACGTGCATTAGGGCCTTGAACCGCAATCATGGCGTATTCTGGGCGCTCAGTAACCGTTACAGCAAAATCGCTCGATACCTTAGCTAAATGTGATAAATCTTTTTCACGGGTCGCTGAGTTAACCACTAAGCGATAAAATGTTTCGCTAAAGTAGTAAATAATTAAGTCGTCGATTACGCCGCCTTGCGCGTTAAGCATGCCAGTGTAAAGCGCTTTACCTGGTACGGTTAACTTAGCAACATCGTTAGCTACTAGCTTGCGTAAAAACGCTTGTGCTTGCTCACCTTGTATATCAACAATGGTCATGTGTGATACGTCGAACATGCCCGCATCGTTACGTACGGCGTTGTGTTCTTCTATTTGTGAACCGTAGTTAATTGGCATTTCCCAGCCATGAAAATCAACCATTTTTGCGCCGGCTTCAAGGTGCTTTGCATGTAATACTGTTTTAGAAGTCATAATATTCCTTCACTTTTAAATTAACCCATGTGTGTGGGCGTGGCCTCAATTAAATGAGGGGGGAATAACATGGTAGCCATTATTAAGCCTACCAAATTGTAATCTTTAACTTTTTACCCGTTAGGCTGCTTGAGTGTTGGTAACACTAAAGCCCTGTTGCTGCATATACTGTTGCCACTTATCAAGCGTGGCAGTTTTAGCAATAACAATAAACTGCTGTTCGTTGTTTTGATCTACTGCAGTAACAAACACGTCTCCACTTTGCGCGCCATAACAAAGCTGCGCGTCAGCAAGGCGTAAGCCAGGTGTTAATTTAAACGCATCAACTAAGGTATCAAAGGCGTTACTACCGGTTAAGGTAAAGGTTGCTAAGTCGGTGCGTACCACAAAGTCGATATCGTATCTAAGCTGTTGCTCGTTAATGAGCGCTTGTAATTGCAGGCTAGCATTAACTGGAAGTACAAATCGAAAGGCGGTTTCGCTAAAGTAGTAAACGGCGTAGCTAAAATCAGAATTTAAATCGCCATCCAGTGTGCCTTTAAAGCCAAAGCCACTGGCAGTTAGTTTTGTGAGGTCATGACCTAAAATCGCACTTAAAAATACCGATGCTTCACTGCCGCTAAAATCAATAACAACGTGGCTGTTATTAGCTTGTAAGGCATTAATAACCGCGCTGTTAGCGTTGCTATGGCGGGCAAACATTATCGGGTTAAAAGTCATAACAAATACCTATCTATCTTTAATAGCAAAAGTATATTGCGCAAGGCTTACAACAACAAATTGTAATTACTTATCAATTGATAAATAATACTTATATATATAGCCATATAAATAGTAATTTTAAATATGAAAAATATTTCAACCGACAGTTTACGAACTTTTGTTATGGTGGTTGAGGTTGGTGGATTTGCCAAAGCAGGCGATTTACTTGGCCTTTCGCAACCTGCGGTGAGCTTACAAGTAAAACGCTTAGAAGACTTACTCGGCTATAAATTATTTAAAAAGCAGGGGCAACGCCAAGTACTTAATCAATATGGTGAACTTTTACTGCCTATGGCAAAACAAATGGTGCAACATAACGATGCCATTTTACAGTTATTCACTTCCGAAAGTGTGACTGGTAAAGTGCGCCTAGGGATCCCTAGCGAATTTGCAGCACGCATTTTACCTTCTATTATTGGCGACTTTGTGGCGCTCTACCCTGATGTATCGTTAGAAGTGAAGTCACGTTTGAGTAAACACTTACTTTCGGATGAGCGCCAAGATCAATTTGATTTAGTATTGGCGCTAAATGAGCAGCTTGACTCAGAAAAGTTCCCTATTTTTATTCAAGATCAATTAGTGTGGGTTGGCGACCTCTCACTGGCGCAAAATGAAACCGTTACCTTAGTAACAGCGCCTGAGGGCTGTATTTACCGACGCAGAGCAACCCAAGCACTTGAAAAAGCAGGCATTAAATATCGTATTGTTTACAGTAATGCCGATTTAACCGGTTTAATTGCCGCATTAAAAGAAGGCTTAGGCATAACAGTGCTCGCAAAAAGTACCGTACCTAACGATTTAGCCTATCACTTACACACTAAACATTTACCTGCGCTTGGTAGCATAGGTATTAGTTTAGTAAAAACCGCCAGCGAACCTGAAAACGCCGTGTTTAAACTCGCTGAGTTTATTAAGCTGCGCTTAGGTTACCCCACTCCTTAATAACCTGAACTCTGGATAATAAATCTATCTCAAGCAGCGTTCAGGTTAAATTAACCGCCACCAGCCAATACATTATCCTAGTTTTATAAGATTAGAATAAACATTCAGGGTCTGTTGACCTTTGCGGATTAAGATTTGTTCAAACTAGGGGCGG
>NZ_PNCN01000100.1:0-8866 GCF_005886135.1 Pseudoalteromonas sp. S4741
GTTATTAGGGTCTGTTGACCTTTCAAGGTTAAATTTGCAGCAGCCTGTTTGGTATTTAGGCAAGGCAGAGCCTATGTGGTGTGGTTATTCCCCATAAATAGGCGATAACGTAGCATCAATGCCAAACAGGCGCTGCCCGAAGGGTTCTGCCTAGGGACAATTAACTCTTTGTTGCTCGGTTTTTACTTAGCCCACTAGGTTACAAACCTCGCGCCGCGATTAAATTGTCCCTAGTTTGAACAAATATTAATCCGCAAAGGTCACCAGACCCTAGCCTTTTATTTTTAGAGAAATTTTTGTGGTCAACTCATCCCCTTTTAAAGCCTCTTTTTTAGGTCCTCGTTATTGGCTAACTTGGATTGGTGTCTTATTTTTATATCTCATTTCATGGTTACCGCAAAAAATACAATTAGCTATGGGTAAGCAGCTAGGACGCTTGGTTCATAAATATATGAAGCGCAGAAGGCATATTGCTGAAGTTAATATTAAACACTGTTTCCCCACGATGAGCGAAGCCGAGCAACAACAGCTGGTACTTAAAAATATGGAAAATACTGGTATTGCAATGGTTGAAACCGGTATGGCTTGGTGGTGGCCACAGTGGCGGGTAGAAAAAGTACTCGGGTCACTAAAAGGACTTGAACATTTTGAGCGCGTACAACAATCAGGAAAAGGCGTTTTATTACTTGTTCCACATATACTTCACCTTGAAATGGCAAGCCGCGTAATGGGATTGAAGTGCCAAGGTATTGGTTTTTATCGCCCACATAATAACCCGCTTATGGAATATTTTACCACCAATGGACGCCTTCGATCTAACGAGTACATGGTTGGTAAAAAAGATGTTAAAGGACTATTGAAAGCATTAAAAAATAAAAAAGTTTGCTACTACTTACCCGATCAGGATTATGGCCGTAGCCGCTGTGAGTTTGTGCCTTTTTACGCAGTACCTGATACAGCAACAACCACTGGTACACTGATGTTTGCAGGTAGTAAAAACTGCGAAACAATGAGCCTAATTACTCGTCGGGATGAAAACGGAAAGTATCACTTAGAAATCGTACCTGAGCTTGAAAATTTCCCAAGCGGCGATGATAAAGCCGATGTAACACGTGTTAATCAGCGCATAGAACAATCAATAAATGCCGCCCCTGAACAATATATGTGGTTGCATAGACGCTTTAAAACACGACCCGATAAAGACGCCCCCTCTTTTTATTAAAGATGGGCTATTAAAATAACAAAGATGAGTAACAGCCATGTGGTTTTGGATTAGATATATACTTTTAGCTTTATTGTTAATTGGTGCAGCTATTTACTTTCTACTAAATGGTTCGTCGTCACTTAATTATCAACAAACCACTAACGCTGCGGCTGAAGGGTTATCGCGGTTTTATGCATCAATCCGAGATAGAATTTCTGTCAATAAAGACAATGACAAATTTGTAATTGAACTCGAAAAACCCGATCTTAGCCTCGACAGAGCGCTAAACCAGCGTTCTTTTGTAGTAGAGCCTATGCCTTTAAATTGGAGTGGAGAAGTAGGCCCGCGTCGCTTTCAACGTGACTCAACCTTGCGTACTGTACTGACCCAATATGCTAATAACGAAGGTATTACTTTAATGTGGTACTTAGACAAAGATTACGTAATAAAAGATCACTTTCGTATAGATAGCAGTTTTAACTCCGCTTTATACCGCGTTAGCCGCTCTATTAATGATGACTTTTCAAATGAAGTGTATGCGTTTTTCTGCCCTAAACAACGTGCAGCGGTGATTACCGAGCTACCGTCTGAATTTGTACGCTCAAACTGTTTAAAGCTAAGCAATTAACTACATTGGGTTTAATTTTGTTGATATGCGCTCAAATATTGCTGAGCGCATAACATTAAATTGCTCAATCTAGCCCAAATATTGCCTTCCAAACAGTGCTAACATTATTGATATTTTCACTAAACTCTTCGCGTTTAACGCAGCGACCTTGCTGGTCTAAGCTCAATACATGATAGCGTGAGCGATAGTCTATATACGCTTTAATAAGCTGCTGTTTTTGAATATCGCTGATACAGCCAATTTTAGCCGCATCAGTTAAAATTCTCACATTGTCAGAATTATCGCATAAGTGGGTAAACTCATGGGCATGTTTTAATACCAAGTATTGCGTTATAAACTCAATATCGGTCATGGCACCTACATCTTGTTTTAAGTCAAATTGCTGCGCATTGCCTTTAGCCAAATGGGCACGCATTTTTTCGCGCATTTTAATCACGTCTGCCTTTAAAGTATCTTCATCACGTTGTTGGCACAATATCTCGGCGCGAATTTGTGCAAACCGTGTTACTAATTCAGCTTGGCCTAAAATCAGCCTGGCTCTAACCAGGGCTTGATGCTCCCATGTCCATGCTTGCGTTTGCTGATAATGATTAAAGCTTTCTAGGTTAATAGCTAATAGCCCTGATGCACCTTCTGGACGCAGACGAGTATCTAACTCATATAAAATACCTGAGGCGGTACGGGTATTAAATAAATGCATTAATCGTTGTGCGAGTTTTAAATAAAACTGCCTTGAGTCAATCGCTTTATCACCATTGGTGTAGCTTGTACCATCATGGTTATGCACAAAGACTAAATCGAGATCAGAGTCATAACCCACCTCAAAACCGCCAGTTTTACCATACGCAATAACCGCAAACCCCTTGTTTTCATCATCGGTGTTAGGTGGCATACCAAAGCGTTTTACGCAGTGGTACCACGCAATATTTACAGCCTGATCGACTATAGCTTCAGCCAATGCTGTTAAGTGATCGCTTACTTTCATTACATCAATAACGCCCGTCGCATCAGCTGCGGCAATGCGTAATTGATGGGTTTGCTTAAACTGACGCAGCGCTTCCATTTGCTGCTCTAAATCGTCATGTTCAATGCGTAAAAAATACTGCCTTATTTCATCTTTATACGCAGTTAATGGGGTTGGCTTGTAAAGCACAGCTGGGTCGATAAGTTCATCGAGCAAAATGGGGTATAATGAAATATGCTCGCCAATCCATTTACTGTGGCAACAAAGTAAAACCAATTGTTTTAGCGTTCCTGGATTTTCATACAGCAACTCTAGATAAGCGGTGCGTGAAATAATTTTATTTAATATTTGGCATACCGTTGCAAAGGCGCTAGCACTGGCATTAAAGTCGTTTAACTGTTTAAGTAATGCTGGCATTAATTTATCAAGAATATCGCGCCCACGATTGCCGACTTTAGCTTTAGAAACTCGTTGTTTAAAGTCGTGTAATGGTGTTTGCCATTCATCTCTGAGCTCATTTAAAAAGCTAACATCGCCGTGATCCCAAGCACTAATAAACGCCCCTTCACAGGTATCAAGTGGTTCAGTTTCTTCGCCTATAACCTGTGTAAATTCGTTATGTATTTGGCTCATCACATGTTCTATTTTCACAAGCGTTGCAGCAAAATCGGCCTGGGCGAGCAACACATTGAGTCGCTGTTGATTTAGCTCATCATCGGGCAGTGTTTGAGTTTGTTGATCATCAAATATTTGTAGGTATTGCTCTACTTTGCGTAAGTATAAGTAATTGCTTTTTAAATCTTTAGCTTCAAGCTCATCAATAACTTGGCTTAGTGTTAACTCTTTTAAGGCCATTAATAAAGATTGCGTTTGTAAGTTTGCCTCTCTGCCACCTCGCACCATTTGCAAAGCCTGAACAATAAACTCCACTTCGCGAATGCCACCACCACCTAACTTAATATTATTGGTTAAGCGCTTACGACGCACCTCTTGGGCAATCATAAGCTTCATTTTTCTTAGCGACTCAATAACTGAAAAATCAATATAACGGCGATACACAAAAGGCTTTAATAACGTATTAAACTCCTGCCAATAAATGTTAGGCGTGCCAATTAAGCGCCCTTTTAACATAGCGTAGCGCTCCCAATCACGCCCTTGCTCTTGGTAGTAATCTTCAATGGCATTAAAGCTCATTACCAACGGACCACTTTCCCCAAATGGTCGCAAACGCATATCTACACGAAAAACTTGGCCATCAACCGTACATTGATTAAGTGCTGTAATTAGCTTTTGGGCAACTTTAGTATAAAAGACAGGTGCTTCAAGCGAGCGACGCCCACCTTGGGTTTTAACATTGCGAGGATATGCAAAAATAAGATCGATATCAGATGAGTAATTGAGTTCTTGTCCACCTAGTTTACCCATTCCTAATACCATTAACGGTAACGGGTTGTTGTGCTCATCTAATGGCTCACCATTGGTTTTAGCAACATTTTTATAAGCCCATTGATTAGCACTGTCGATCAGTTTATCAGCAAGTTTACTAATATATTCAATACTATTTTCAATTGGGTTTTTGCAGCATAAATCTAAAAAAGCCACCTTTAACCAGTATTTTTCTCGGTATTGGCGCAGTAACTTATGGCACTCACTCTCTTCTATTTTAGTTATATCTAGCTGTGCAAAAGGGTCTAAAATTTCTCTATTTTTAATTTCGTGCTTACACAGTAACCAAGACAGTAGCGCAGGTTGAGAGCTTAAGCTGCGCCAAGCAAAATCACTTAACGCCAATAGCCGTATTATCTGCTGCTGGTTTTGTTGCTCTGGGTACAGCGCGGCAAAGCGTGTTTCACCGAGTTTTTGTAATTCAATAGGAAGCTGCGTGTCGTTACTCATCAATACCCTCTTTTATCTCACCAATAACCATACTAGAATGGTTAAAAACCTATCAAGGTAAATCTATTTAGGAACACCATGTCATATTTGTCATTATCTAACACTAGTTTAGTTGCGATTGCTATTAGTTTTGTGGTTATTTGTGTCATCATCATCAGTTTAAGAATTGTTACTCAAATAAAAGCAAAACAAGCACTTAAAGAAGAGTTGGCGCAGCATGATAACTTTGCAATGGGGATTAGTTTTGCCTCTGAAATATCTGTTGTTATAGCCACCATGGCGTTTTTATTTGATGAAATTAGTATTAGCACCGCACAATCAAATCCATTAAAAGTGATTTTGTTAATTGTGCTGCTCTTTTCATTTATAAAAATGGGGCATTTAATCCATCGTAAATGGATATTACGCCGCTTTAATGAGGAAGCCGCAATACTAAAGCAAAACGTCTGTGCTGCGCTGGTTGACTCGGGGATGCTTATTGCCAATTGTATTTTAGCGCTGGGTTTATATACATGGACACATACTCAGGGGTTTAGTAATTTATTAATTGCCTCAGTAAGCTTTTTTGTGTTGCAAGGAATGTTTGCTTTGGACAGTAAAATACGTGAATACCGCTTTGCTGAAGCAAATCAAGGCGCCTCATTGCAAAGTAATTTTGGCTTAGAAAATACCTCTATTGGTATTCGCTATGCGGGTAAGTCAATTGGATTAGCACTTGCGGCGTATGCTGGTTTATCTAGTGCGGCATTTCAAAATGGTAAAATGGTAGAAAACTTATTTACCTTGGTAATGCATTGCGGTGTGATGTGGCTGTTACTATACTGTTTAACGTATATTATAAAAATTATTTCAATGCCTAATATCGACACCGCACTTGAGGTTGATCATCAAGATAATATTGGTATTGCGTGTATTGAATTTGCTGTATTTTGTGCTATTGGTTACTTACTTATAAGTATGTTTTCAATTTAGTACCAAACTGGTTAAATTAAGCCGTTACTAAACGTCCCTATTTAATAGTCTGGTAAATTAACAGGGACTTTAGGCATATGGAAATAAAAACAGCGAGTTATCTCTTAATTGATATAGGCAACGAATTTAGCCATTCATTAAACACTATATAAATACAAATGTTCCAGCTAAAAAGACATCGTTATCACTGGGGCTAATACCCAAAAAATGGTTAAAATGATGTTTGATGAACTCGTTAAAGGTTATTGCTATTGCGATATTGAAAACGAAATAAGCATATCTGAGCTGGCCAGCTACCTACACGAACACCACAATATTCTGAGGGTACTGTTTAACCAAACAGACTACTTGCTCGCCGATGATACACAGCGCTTTATTTATAACTCACGGCATGAAAAACGCTATATGGTTATTCAAACAGATCAAGGCTATGAAATTAAGCCCACAAAAGATGAATGCCATTCAAACCATTTATCGTGTGATACAGACACAGCTCAAACTGCACAAGAGTTAACAGCGCTTTTAACCCCCGAACATGAAAAATAAATAATTGCACCCAAGCCTTTGCTTACTTACCATAGAGGGATATAACTTCTTATGTAAAAAAGTGATTTGCCATGCAAGTGCCCCATATTTATCAATCATCACCGA
The DNA here is from genome assembly GCF_005886135.1 of Pseudoalteromonas sp. S4741. NCBI lineage: Bacteria > Pseudomonadati > Pseudomonadota > Gammaproteobacteria > Alteromonadales > Pseudoalteromonadaceae > Pseudoalteromonas > Pseudoalteromonas sp. S4741. The sequence goes on from NZ_PNCN01000100.1 coordinate 6,316, forward strand.
TTGCTCTCAACACCCCTTTAAATCTTGACGATGACGCTGCAGGCCATGTAGGTCGTGTGCTACGTATGAAAGTGGGCGAACAGGTTTCTATGTTTAATGGTGAAGGGGGTGAATTTCTCAGTGAAATTATTGAAGTGAGTAAAAAAACCGTGGTTGTTATGCCCCTCGAATTTAATCCTCATGACGTTGAATCGCCATTAAAGATTCATTTAGGCCAGTGTGTATCTCGTGGTGATAAAATGGATTTTACCATTCAAAAGTCGGTTGAATTAGGGATCACTGAAATAACACCTATTTTTAGCCAGCGATGCGGCGTAAAACTCAGCGGCGACCGCCTAGAAAAAAAACACCAGCAATGGCAAAAAATAGCCATTGCTGCTGCAGAGCAGTCCGGGCGCAACTTTGTACCAACCATTAATCCTCCCGTAGATTTAAAACACTGGCTTGAACAGCAAACCGATGCAATTAAATTAACCTTACACCCGCGCGCCGAGCACAGCATTAAAACCATTACTGTTCCTGATGGTGGCGTGCGATTTTTAGTGGGCCCTGAAGGAGGATTTACCGATGATGAAATGGCGCAAACCAAACAACAAGAATTTGTAGATATTCGCTTAGGTCCGCGAGTACTTCGCACAGAAACAGCAGCGTTAACCGTTTTAAGTGCACTGCAATTACAATTTGGCGATTTAGCTAATTGAAATAACTAAAAGCACCCACATATCAAAGTTACAGTTGTAAAAAACACATAAATTAAGGCACAGCGCATGGCAATTAAGTTAGGTATTATTTCAGATCCTATTAGTGGATTTAATATTAAAAAAGACACCGGTTTTGCAATGATGATGCAAGCACAAACCCGTGGCTACGAAATTTACTACATGGAAATGGATGATTTATCGCTGCGTCAAGGCAATGCCTACGCCACTGCAGCCAAAGCTCAAGTTTTTGATAACGCTCAAAAGTGGTACCAACTTGAAGAAAAAGAAACCATAGCGCTGGCTGATTTAGACGTTATTTTAATGCGTAAAGATCCGCCTTTTGATACTGAATATATTTACGCAACGTATATTTTAGAGCGTGCAGAGCAAGCAGGCACATTAGTGATTAATAAACCACAAAGCTTGCGCGACGCCAATGAAAAACTCTTTACAGCTTGGTTTAGTGAACACACGCCAGATACATTAGTAACGCGCAGCCAAAAACAAATCCGTGAGTTTTTAGCCCAGCATAAAGATATTATTTTAAAACCGCTTGATGGCATGGGTGGCGCCTCTATTTTTAGAGTAAAAGCCGATGATGCTAATATAGGCGTAATTTGCGAAACCTTAACCGAGCATGGTAGCCGCTTTGCCATGGCGCAAAATTATATCCCAGAGATCACTCAAGGCGATAAGCGCGTATTGGTTGTTGATGGTGAAGTGATTCCTTATTGCTTAGCGCGTATTCCACAAAATGGCGAAACACGCGGTAATTTAGCCGCAGGCGGTCGTGGCGAAGCACGCCCAATTAGCGAATCAGATCTTAAGATTGCAAAGGCGGTCGCCCCTACTTTGAAAGAAAAAGGCTTAATATTTGTAGGTTTAGATATTATTGGTGATAAGTTAACTGAGATTAACGTAACAGCGCCAACCTGCGTAAAAGAAATTGAAGCCGCTTACGATATTTCAATTACCGGCATTTTATTTGACGCCATAGAGAAAAAGCTTAATAAATAAATTATCACTGAACCAGCTCTAAGATATAAAGCGATGACGCTTATTGTGTCATCGCTGAAAACTCGAATAAATTTTTAGTGTTAAAACATGGGACTATGCCATACTCAAGATTCAATAACTAAAAGGGTAAAACTTATGCAGTCATTAGAAAATCACTTTTTAATCGCAATGCCATCAATGCAAGACCCTTTTTTTAAACGTGCCGTCACTTATATTTGTGAACACAACGAAGAAGGCGCTATGGGATTGGTGATCAATCAGCCGATTGATGTCACCGTAGGTGAGTTACTCGACAAAATTGATATTGATAACGATAAATCTCAACATGCCGCGCAAGTGACTGTGTTTGCTGGCGGGCCGGTAAAAACAGACCGTGGCTTTGTGCTACATTCACCTAAACCTGGGTACTCGGCAAGCCAAAAGTTGAGCAGTGATATTATGATCACCACCTCAAAAGATGTGTTAGCCACGTTAACCACAGCCCAAGCACCCGAACAATTTATTATTACTTTAGGCTACTCCGGTTGGGAACAAGGTCAATTAGAGCAAGAGCTACTAGATAATAGCTGGCTGATCATTAAAGCCGATCCTAAGATAATTTTTGATACTCCAGTAGAAAAACGCTGGGAAATGGCAGTCTCTATGCTTGGTTTTGATATTGGCCAATTAAGCCCCGAAGCCGGACATGCTTAGGGTCTGTTGACCTTTGCGGATTAAAATTTGTTCAAACTAGGGGCGGTTTAATCGCGGCGCGAAGTTTGTAACCTAGTGGGCTAAGTAAAAACGGAGCACAGCTTCCGCGTCCTGCTCACGCCCCTAACCTACATCCATGT
>NZ_PNCN01000101.1:0-9040 GCF_005886135.1 Pseudoalteromonas sp. S4741
GGAATGAGGCAAGGCAGAGCCTATGTGGTGTGGTTATTCCCCATAAATAGGCGATAACGCAGCATCAATGCCAAACAGGCGCTGCCCTTCGGGTTCTGCCTAGGGGCGATTTACTCATTGTTGCTCGGTTTTGACTTAGCCCACTAGGTTACAAACCTCGCGCCGCGATTAAACCGCCCCTAGTTTGAACAAATTGTAATCCGCAAAGGTCAACAGGCCCTAAAGAGTGAAAGCGAAGCGAATAACAAATATAAGTTGGTATTAAAGTTGCTGTAGTTATTCCATACACGTATCTAAGTGAAAATAGTTAAAGATAGATATTTTAACGCAAAAATGGATTTGAGCTGATGACATCAATAACCTTTAAAAATCAATATAATACTTATGTTAGTACAATAAATAAACCGGCAAAAGCTGACGAAGTAGCGGCAACTTCTGGCTCTGTGGCAACAGCTAAAACCAGTGATAGCGAACAAACACAAATCGCAAGCACTAAGCCACAAGACAAAAGCTTTTTAGAAAATGCGCAAGAGGCGCTTATTTATCAACGATTAGGGGTTGATAAAGAAAAAATTGCTGAGTTAAAAGCAGCAATCGATGCATTGGCAGAAAAACTCCAAGAGCAAGGTGCTGATATAGACACCATTAAAGAGCAGCTTGCAGAGTTACAAAAAATGCTAGAGCAAGAATACGAAAAAGGCACTGATCGAATGGTCATGCAACCTACGCATGAAAAAGGCAAGCTTGTAACCGCGTTAGCTTAGATAACGACACGTTGCAAGCTCATTTACTCCTGACTTTAAATAGATTTTAAGTGAATTATGCACAAAGAGGGCAAAGAGACGCTGCGCTTTTAGAGCAGTGATCTAAAGCATAACTTTCATCTGCAACCAAAAAACCAAGCTTGGGCATATAAAAAGTATCAACATGCCTACACTAAGCAAGTTGCCTTTAAAGAGATTAAAGTCATCAAAAATTCTCTGCCACTTATATTTAAATAAATACCTACCCACAAAAATATCTAAACTAAGCATTATTATTAGCCACATTAAGCCTAATTTAAAACAATCTAGGTAATTTGTAGGGGCAACCCATGGCAGGGCTAACCAAGCTATAGCAAAAATAATGGCGATGCCTGAGAGTAAACTAAGTGTTTTAGCGCGTCGTTGCCCATATAATCGATGCAGAACTCGCACCCGTATGTTGCCATTAATTATCTCGCCTAGAGCAAGTAATAAGCCTATGGCTAGGGCTTTTAATAACATGATGATTTCCTTATATTACAAGGGCCAACAGTTAAACATTTATTTTAAATAGTTTACATCAATACCCAATTAGAGAGCCATTAGTTAGCCTTTTAATTTATAACCATCGGTATTTGTTGTTATTGTGCGCACTTTTTTATAAGGTGAACTTTGCTTATAAAAATAACAACGGGATCAACCGATGAAAACTCTACAACAACAACTTGGCCAGTATGGCTTGTATCATCGTTCAAAGCGTAACGTATTAACTCACTTTTTTGGTATTCCACTGATTGTATTTGCGGCATTGTGCTTACTAGCGCGTGTTGAAATTACTATAGGGAGTTTTAATGTCGATGGGGCGCAGCTTTTTGTCCTTGCCAGTGTGGTTTACTATTTTATGCTGAGCTTTTCGCTAGGTTTAATCATGGGCATTATTTTTACTGTATTGTTAGTGGCAGCGCAGCCTATCGCCGCAATGCCCTTTACATCATGGCTGACGATTGGTGTGGGTGTGTTTGTATTTGGCTGGGTGTTACAGTTTATTGGTCATTATTTTGAAGGCAAAAAGCCCGCCTTTGTTGATGATTTAGTGGGTTTAATTATTGGCCCTTTGTATGTCACCGCAGAGCTGTTATTTTTAATGGGCTTTTATAAAAATTTAGAACAGCAAGTTAATGAAATAGCGGGCCCAACTAAAGCATAATCAGTCAAAGACTATAAGGTAAACCATGGATTATAATAATAAAACAGTATGGATCACCGGTGCATCATCAGGTATTGGTGAAGAGCTTGCAAAACAATTTGCAGAGCAAGGTGCGAAGGTTATTTTATCAGCGCGTAACGTTGATAAACTCAACGAGATAAAAGAACAGTTAAAAGGGCAAGGGCATCGGGTAATACCGCTTGATTTATCAAAGCCCGAAATCGTACTGCAGGATGTATCAGCGCAAATAGATAGCTTAGGCCCGATTGATATTTTAATTAATAACGGCGGAATTTCGCAGCGTAGTTTATTTTTAGAAAACGACTTTAAAGTGTACCGCCAACTCATGGAAGTAAATTACTTCGGTTTAATTGCACTCACTAAAGCAGTGCTACCTTCAATGGTGGCGCGAAAAAGTGGTTCTGTAGTGGCTATTAGTAGCGTGGCAGGCAAAGTGGGCTCTAAGTTTAGAACGGGTTATTCAGGCAGTAAATACGCTGTAGTAGGCTTTATGGATTGCTTACGCGCCGAAGTCGCGCAGCACAATATACATTGCTTAACTATTTGCCCTGGCTCAATTAAAACAGCAATTGCCCATAATTCATTGAACGAGCAAGGAGAGTCACAAAACAAACCTGAGCCTTCAATAGAAAATGGTATGAATGTAAATGTAGCCGCATCGAAAATGCTCACCGCAATCTATAATAAAAAAGACGAAGTTGTAATAGGCCAAGGGTTGAGTGGTTGGGCACCGTTTATAAAACGGTTTTTCCCTAGTTTATTTAATCGCTTAACCGCCAAGGTAGAATATAAATAGCCTGAGAATTAGTGGACTGTTAGCAAAAATTTAAGTTAAATTTGTGCTGACAGTGTACTGCTATTTTTTAAATAATGGAGACGTTAAAGTTAATGATGCATAGTGTTAAGCTAAGAGTATCTTTATCTGTAACTTTCCTTTTAGATAACAATTCGCTACGAGGCTTTTACTGCTGACTCTTTTGATTTATTGAAGATCACAATAGAAAATATAACTTCTGTTATGCCACCAACAAAAGCACCAATGACGAAGTTAGCATTTAATAATATACAAACTACTCCCGCTAGCATAAGCACAGCACCTAAAAGCCAATAAACTTTTGCACCATATAAAGTATTAAAAATTAAATAACGCACACCCATTGCCAACAGCATTATTGGATAAAACCATTGCAGATGCAGCTTAGAAACATAGAAGGCGAGGAAAAAACCAACAAATAAAATAACGGTACTTTCTAAAGCAAGTTTGCCTAATGGGTTTGTGGAGTCATGTTGTCCAGGGCGCTTAAGTACTTTTGATAGCAACATAGCCAGCGGGTGTATAAACATACCACCAATAAACAGGGTAAGCATACTCGCTTTAGTTGAATACAGTACTGCAATTAAACCAGCAAAACACCAAACTAACCCAGAAATAACAACACCTGTTGCGCCACCAAAATAGGCGAGATCCATGTCTTTTTGTGCTTGCTTAAATTCCATAAATACCCCGTGACCTAAAAGTGGATATCCCTCAAACAGAGGAAAGTAATTATTGGTTAATAATTCCACTAATTAACTTTAATGTAAACAACTGATTATGCGAGAAATAAAATGGCTTTTGAGTGTCGCACCAATAGGGCTGTAATAACGTGATGGGGGAAATGCAAAGTGAACTTATAAGAAGTGTATCTAATTTTACTTAGTTGGATAAATGTTTATCGAAGTTATTTAGTCTGGGAAATACAAACCCCGCACTGTTAATGCGGGGGATAGGTTTAAACTCATTTGGTTAAATGTTTACTGGGCTTTTTTGGCTTCGAGCGCTTCTATTTCATTCCAAATTTTTTCAGCCTCGTCGGTTAACATAGCGTAGCTTTTTATATCGCCTTTTCTTTGCGCTTGCATGCCTTGTTCTAATTTTGCGTCGTATTCTTTACGTAATTTTTTGATTGGATCTGGCTTTAAAAATGAAAACATCAACACCCTCGTTGTTTATTAGCTAATTACAGAAACAATACGCAGTGAAGACGCAAAAAGTTTGCTGTTACTGTAATTAGCTTATTAAAAGATTATTGTGGGTCAAGGCGCATAATGCCTTGGCCGTCCAATCCTAAGTAAATAGTGCCATCATCACTTTGTGCTAGACTGCGAATACGACCAATGCCTTCCAGTAATTTACTTTGTTTAACGGCATTGCCATCTGCTATTTCAAGTACGCTAATAAACGCGTATTTCATTGAAGCGAGTAAAAATTTTCCTTTAAGCTCAGGATACTTGTCACCTTTTACGAGCAGCATGTCTGAAGGAGCAATAGAGGGTGTCCATTGTAATGTGGGCGCTTGCATGCCTGATTTTTCGGTTAAATCGGTAAACGAGGTGCCACTGTAGTTAATACCATAGCTTACCACTGGCCAGCCGTAGTTAGTTTTAGGCTTAATCATATTAAGCTCATCGCCGCCACGGGGGCCGTGTTCGTGTGCCCAAAATACATTATTTTCACCATCGAACCACATGCCTTGTGGGTTACGATGCCCGTAAGACCAAATCGCTGATTTTGCGTCTTTTTGTTTTACAAATGGGTTGTCGGTTGGAATTTTACCATCGTCGTGTAAACGATAAATTTTACCGCCATCGCGGCTTAAATCTTGTGGGTTAATATCTCGCGAGCCGCGATCGCCAATCGAAAAATATACATAATTTTGGTTATCAAACACAATACGGCTGCCGTAGTGCTGGCCTTTTTTAGAATTATGCTCGCCTTTGTATAATTGTTGTTGCTCGCGTAATTGGCTGTGATCGTTACTTAATTTTGCGCGCATAAGTGCGGTGTTACTGCCAGCACCGTCACCTTCACTGCTTGAGTAAGTGATATACAGCCATTGATTATTAGTAAAATCAGGATGCAGCTCTAAATCAAGTAGGCCGCCTTGGCCGTTGGCATCAATTTTAGGTAGCCCAGAAATTTTAGTTAAGCTGGTGGTATTTTTACGCAATAAATATAAGGTGCCACTGCGCTCGGTTATTAATAAATCACCGTTTGGTAGAGCCTCAATAGCCCAGGGAATAGAAACCCCTTGGGCAACAGTGACCGGTTTTACATTAAGCGCTAATTTATCCAGTTCTTTAAAATCAACTGCATGAGCACTAAGGCTGGTAAGCGCCGAAAATGCCAATGCACAACTGGCTGTGGCGAGTGTAGAAAATTTTTTACGCGTTGTTACTTTGTTCATAATGGCTTCCAAAATTAACTAAATTTTAACTACCTTAGCACGCTATTTATCATGGTGTTAAGTATTTGGGATGAATGAAATTGCACACTATTTAACCGCTTTAATGTTGGTTTTTAGCTTAATGAGCTTGTTTATGTCCCTCAGGTGTTTAACTAACTTTACGGGTATAGGAATTAAAGACCGCTTTAAAAAAATTGAATAATTACTCTATTAGGGTTGAAATTTAAAAATTCGAGCGTACACTTGTGCGCTGAAAGTTGAGCTTACACGTGTAGGCTCAAATATTTAAAGCCCAGCACATGTGTTTGCGTGAATTCGCTTAACACAAAGTGATGGGTAGTCGATTTAAGTAGAGAATTAATAACCATGCTAACTTCGGTATTAGACCAATTTTCAAAATGGTTTTTACACCATCAAAGCTTTGCCGCTTACATAGAGCCTTTAATACAGGTCGTTAAACCTGCATGGCGAGCCGGCTTTTTTCGTGCGCAAATTATTGATGTACACGCGTTGAATGGTCAGTTTTTAAGTGTAACGCTTAAACCCAATAAACAGTGGCGCGCCCACATTGCGGGCCAGCATATTAGTTTAACGCTTGAGCTCAACGGGCGTTTGCTTACCCGTGTATTTACGCTTGCTTGCAGCCCCGCGCAATACAAAGCAACCGGATTGCTGCGAGTTTTAATTAAAACCAATGAGCAAGGACGTTTTACAGCTCAGTTGCAAAGCACATTAAAGGCGCCGTCGTGGTGTAATATTTCTGCGCCAAGTGGCGACTTTGTATTTAAAAGCTGGCATAAAGCCAGCACCTTTGTTGCTGGTGGCTCGGGTATTACACCTATGCTGGCAATGCTTAGCCAGCAATTAGCAAATACTCAGCACACCATCAAATTACTGTATTTTGCAAAAGCTAATGAGCACCAATGCGTTGAAGAACTTGCCGCATTAGCAGAGCGTTATGCGCATTTTTCTTACTTGTTACTCACTCGCGATATGAGCCCGCAATTAACTACGCATATAAACATCGATGACAATCCTGATATTTACTGCTGTGGGCCAGCAGCGTTTATGCAAAAAATTGCACATTTTGCAAACCAGCATCATTTAACCTATTACCAAGAAGCCTTTAGCCTTGCATTGCCAAGCTTAAATGATGACAGTCAATTTACTGTAAAAATTAATAATGATCACCACGACGTAGCAGCGAATGAGGTGTTGTTAACTCAGTTTGAGGCAAAAAAACTACCTGTGCAGCGAGGGTGTGGGATTGGTATTTGTCATCAATGCCAGTGCATTAAAAAAACGGGCGTGGTGCGCAATTTAAAAACCGGTGAGTTATCAGATAACGGCGAGCAGTTAATTCAACTGTGTGTTAGCCAAGCGGTCAGTGATTTGGAGTTACAGCTATGACAACCATAAATTATCAACAATTAGCCGAAGATTTAGATGGCATAAAAATGTCGACGCTTGCCAAAGTAGGGCAAAAGGATGCTAATTATATACGCTCTATTGTCCGCAAGCAGCGACTGTGCGAAATAGGTGGGCGCATTTTATTAATGCTTGGTTTTGTACAGCCTTTATTGTGGGTGGCGGGTGTGTTGTTACTGGCTTTGGCTAAAATTCTCGACAACATGGAAATTGGCCACAATGTAATGCATGGTCAATACGATTGGATGAACGACAAACAGCTTAATTCAAAAACATACGAGTGGGATATAGCCTGCGACGGCCAAAGTTGGAACCGAGTACACAATTTTGAGCACCATACTTACACTAATATTATTGGCAAAGACCGCGATTTTGGTTATGGCTTATTAAGATTAAGTAATGACTTTAAATGGCGTTTAAAAAATACTTGGCAGTTTATTACCTATTTAAATTTAAGTGTGCTATTTCAGTGGGGCGTGTCGTACCATGAGCTGGCGGGTGAGCGTGTGTTTATAGGTAAAAAGAAGCCAAACCGCAAAGGGGCTGTAGCGCATAGTACGTTAAAAAAACGCTTTTTTAGTAAAGGGGCGCGCCAATTAATTAAAGACTATGTGCTGTTTCCACTTTTAGCGGGGCCTCTTTTTTTATGGGTGCTAAGCGGTAACTTATTAGCGAACCTAATTCGTAATTTATGGACATCAACCATTATTTTTTGTGGCCATTTTACCGAGCAAACGCATACCTTTTACGAGCAAGATTGTGAAAACGAAAGCCAAGGTCAGTGGTATTATCGCCAAGCGCTTGGGTCGTCAAACATTAAAGGGGCGCGTTGGTTTCATATTTTAACGGGGCATTTAAGTTTTCAAATTGAACACCATTTATTTCCTGATATGCCATCGTCACGCTACCAAGAAATAGCACCACAAGTGCAAGCTGCTTTACAAAAGCAGGGCATTGCATACAACACCGGCGGTTTTTTTCACCAATATACCTCGGTGTTAAAACGTATATTTCGTTATTCATTTAAATAGAGGTTAATAAAATAGCCGCTACTATAATGTATGCATTAAATAATCAGCTAACCTTAAATTGTTAGCTGATTATTGCATTAAAGAGTTAGCAAGTGCTTTTTTGATTAAATAATCATCAGTACATGCAAAAAATTCGTCTAATTAATTTAAAAACAGCCTGTTTTGCTATGGTTAAATAGTAGCGGGTTGTCATACAATGGAGAAAAATAGACCACACAAGAGAGAATAAAAATGGCCGCATTTGGTACTGTGTTTATGCCGCAGATGATTCAAGCTAAGTTTTCTGACAATCAGTGGGGCGAAAGCTCAATTGTTCCTTGCGATAAGCTTGAGTTGCATGCAGGTGCACACGTTCTTCATTATTCAAGTACATGTTTTGAAGGTTTAAAAGCCTTTCGCCATGAAAATGGTTCGGTAAATATTTTTAGAATGGATGCAAATATTGCGCGTATGCAGCAAAGTTCTGAATTATTAAGTTTACCAGCGGTTGATGGCGAGATGCTAAAAACAATGATCATCGATATTGTTCGTGAATACGCCGATGAAACGCCGCTTCCTCCTGGTTCTATGTATATTCGCCCAACCCACATTGGTACTGAAGCTGCCATTGGCAAAGCGGCTGCACCTTCAATGAGCTCATTGCTTTATACGTTATTATCGCCAGTGGGTGACTACTTTTCAGGTGGTGCTACCGCGTTACGTGTTTTATTAGAAGAAGACGGCATGCGCTGTGCCCCGCATATGGGTATGATTAAAAGTGGTGGCAACTACGCCAGTGCATTAGGCCCAATATCAGCAGCGCGCACTAAATATAAAGCCGACCAAATTTTATTTTGCCCAGGTGGCGATGTGCAAGAAACCGGCGCGGCCAACTTCATATTAATTGATGGCAACGAAATCATTACTAAAGCACTCGACAGCACCTTTTTACATGGTGTTACTCGTAATAGTATTTTAACCATTGCGAAAGATTTAGGAATGACGGTAAGCGAGCGTAACTTTACCGTAACTGAGCTTTTAGAGCGTGCAGCAAAACCAGGCACTGAAGCAGCACTTTCAGGCACTGCAGCAGTATTAACACCAGTAGGTACGTTTATCCATAACGATAAAGAATACAAAGTGGGTAATGGTGAACCAGGGCCAACAACAGCACGTTTACGTCAAGCATTGAACGATATTCAATGGGGTAAAAGTGAAGATACACACGGTTGGTTAACTAAAATCTAATCGGGTTCTAGGGTCTGTTGACCTTTGCGGATTAAAATTTGTTCAAACTAGGGACAATTTAATCGCGGCGCGAGGTTTGTAACCTAGTGGGCTCGATAACTGCTCCTGCGTTATTCTACTGGCTTACATCCATGTAAGAATAAGTAAAAACCGAGC
>NZ_PNCN01000102.1:0-11090 GCF_005886135.1 Pseudoalteromonas sp. S4741
ATTGGGTGGCGCCCTGGGACTGTTGACCTTTCACGATTAAAGTTGCAGCCGTCTTTTTGGTATTAAGGCAAGGCAGAGCCTATGTGGTGTGGTTGTTCCCCATAAATAGGCGATAACGCAGCATTAATGCCAAACAGGCGCTGCCCTTCGGGTTCTGTCTAGGGGCAATTTACTCTTTGTTGCTCGGTTTTGACTTAGCCCACTAGGTTACAAACCTCGCGCCGCGATTAAATCGCCCCTAGTTTGAACAAATATTAATCCGCAAAGACCAACAGACCCTAGGTGATCATAATAATGATTAGTACGTATAAATTTGCAAATCGTTGAGCTGGGGAGTATAAATTTTAAACATCCCGCTTTATTTATAATTTTGGAGTTGCAATGCATATATTTTTTACAGGCGCCACGGGCTTAATTGGTAGGCACCTATGCCCTTTCTTGTTGCACCACCACGACATTACGGTACTAAGTAGAAACCCAACCAAAGCTAAAGTGTTGTTAGGCCACAGAGTAAATGCTGTTAGCAGCTTAGACGATGTCGATTTTAATACGGTCGATATTGTCATTAATTTAGCCGGCGAACCTATCGTTAATAAACGCTGGAGTGATAAACAAAAAGCAAAAATACGCGATAGCCGAATTATTATTACCCAAGCCATAAGCGATGCAATTAATCAGTGTCATACACCGCCACATACGTTTATTTCAGGCAGTGCAATAGGCTATTATGGTCGCCAAGGTAAAACCCAAGTTGATGAAAACAACACAGAACCACACGATGAATTTAGTCACCAACTTTGCAGGGATTGGGAACTCGCTGCATTAAAAGCTGAGTCTGACGATACTCGTGTTTGCTTACTTCGCACAGGCATTGTACTGGCTAAAAAAGGCGGCGCACTTGGAAAAATGTTGCCTGCATTTAAGCTTTGTTTAGGCGGGCCAATTGGCAATGGCGAGCAAGGTATGTCATGGATCCACATTGATGACATGGTGCAGCTCATTTTATTTTTGATTCGTAATCAAGATATCTCTGGTGCTGTAAATGCCACTGCCCCGCATCCGGTGAGCAATAAACAATTTAGCCAATCATTGGGCAAAGCATTGTCACGCCCTGCCTTTATGCCCATGCCTGCAGCTGTGCTCAATGTTCTAATGGGAGAAATGGCAGATCTACTTACAACCGGCCAATTTGTGGTGCCTAAAAAAGCATTAGAAAATAATTACCGTTTTCACTTTTCTGAAATCGATGCCGCATTAAAAAGTTTAGTTTAACGACTGACCTTAAAGGGTTAAGTTTGTAGCAAGGGAGTATAAAGTTAATACTTTTTACTCCCTTGCTATTTTAGTGTTACTACCTAATAATGAGTTAAGCGTTATTTCTTATTCAGCTAAAAGAGCAACTAAAACATGCTTCATTTACCCACATTAATTAGCCTCTGTTTTATTCTTAACTTGTTTATTGCAGTGTTCTTTTTTTCTGTGTATTCATATAAAAAACAACCTAGCTTTTTATTTTTTGCTACTGCCTGCTGCTCGTTTATAACCGCTATTGCCCTGATTGGTTTGAGAGGGGTGATTGACTATCCACTTTTAACTTACTTTTTTGCTTACCTATTTATTATTTTAACCCCACTCCTGCTTATTTTAGGGTTAATACCACAAAGTACGGTGCTTGCAGTAAAGCTAACGCCTTTATATTATGCCTGTGCTATATGTTGCACATTGCTACTTGCTGTGTATCTCATTGATGCGGGGCAAATTATTACCAGTATTATTACTGCCGTACTATTTAGCTACGCGGCCTATTTAATGATTAAAACCCCCAGTGTTGCTATAGTACAGCAACGACTACTAATTGCCTGCTTTTCACTACACAGTCTAGTAATGCTGTTGCAAGTTGTACTCCTTGTTTTACCCTACTTTAGCCAAATTAGTCAGGCGAACTTAGCCGCGGGGTTACAACTATTATTGGTCTCGCATTTATTTTTAACCACAGCAAGTGCATTAATTCTGCCGTTTATTGCTTTTGCCAATGAAGAATCAAAACTAATAAACTTAGCGAATCACGATCCGCTTACACAATTATTAAACAGACGAGGCTTTTTCCGCCTGTGTAAAAAAATAACCCACACTGCACCACTTAACAGCAGAGTGTCGTTAATTATGCTCGATATCGATCTTTTTAAACAAGTGAACGACCAATATGGCCATGAAACTGGCGACGAAGCAATAAAGTGGATTGCACAACATATTAACGAATTGTTTTTTGAAGCAGGCATTACCGCTCGAATTGGCGGAGAAGAGTTTGCTATTTTCCTTAACCAAAAAAACCTTACTCAAGCAAGGCAGTTAGCCCAAAAGCTATGCAGAAGTATTGATCAATATCCCTTTTATTTTAACGGTAATAGTATTGCATTGTCTGTTAGTGCTGGAGTAAGTAGCGCACTTATTCGCGATTTAAATATGCAAGAGCTGCTATTGCAAGCTGATAAACGCCTTTACCTTGCTAAAGAAACGGGCCGAAATAGAGTTGTTACTCATGATGAAAAAAGCGCACTCATGAATAGCCCCTCTGCCATTATTTAATTTAGCGATAAAAAAGCGGGGTCAAACCTGACCCCGCTTTATAATCAAACCAATTAATTTTATTACTTACTGATCCAAGGCGTTACTTTAACTACCTCGTTTATATCAGCCAATACTTTGGTGTCGTTTTGCCAGCTGTCTGTTACTTCAAAATAACATACTGATTCTTCGCATGTTATGCGCTCATCATCAAATTGTTTAGGCGCGTTAAAAGTAACAACCACCCCTTTTTGCTCAGGCAGTAAAAACCACATTAGTTTGCTAACAAAAAAGCCCGACAAGTCTGTTAAAAGCGCTTCAAGCTCATTATTAATGGTTAATAATGATTGCTTTGAAAAGGTTAGCCCTTCTAGCTCGTTGGCCTCTATTTGAAGCTTTAACTGACAATCATGAACCGGATTTTTAGGCTGAACCACAATCACCGCTTTGTCAGTATCGAGCTGCTTATCATACGGTAATAACAGTTGCGCTTTGTCAGTGTAATTAAGCGGGTACTCATTTTTTTCAGTTAAAATAGTCCCGCTTTTGATACTACATACTTCGTTAGTACCAATATCGCTAATATAAAAGTTTACGCGGGCATACTGAAAATCGCCTTTGTTTACTACTTTTAAACGGTCGTAAAAACCGTCATACGACATAACAAACTCTTTAGCATAGGTGTTATTTGCCGCTATTGCTAAAAAGCAGGTCGCTATAGTCGTAACTAATTTTAATACTGGTTTATTCATCAAAGTACGCTCGGTTTTGATTGATCATCGTATTTAGCTCTTCAATATACGCTTCACCACGCTCTGAGTAGGACATCAGCCCAAGGGTTAGCTTAGTCGCTTTAATTGGCTTTTGCTGTGCGCGTAAATCTTCACGTATACTGCGTAATTGTTTATAGGCATTATGCGTATTAATATTTCTAAAATATGACGTTACAGCAGCGCGAACCGATTTAAATGCAGCCACTTCATGCTCGGCTTCATTATTACGTCTTCTTGGCACCATGCCACAGCCTTTTTTGTAGCACCATTGACCAAAAAAGTTTAAGCCTATTCGGGCAAAGCGTGAGGTACCCCATGCCGACTCATTAGCAGCTTGCATTAGGGCAAGTTCTTTAGGAATAATATCTACACGGCGCAGCGCTTGAGTTAGTGTAAGCGTGTCTAAGGTTTCAGGTAAGCGGTATAATTTAAGTATTTTTTTAATATCGCTCGCTTGTTTTTTACTTAACGGCTCGTCGTGTTCTAGCATCATGCGCGCAATTTCAATGTTTGCACGTTGCTGTAAAATCTTTTTGTTTTCGGCTTCTACATGGGGCTTAATGAAGTTAAAAAACGCATGCTTTTTCTCTTTTACATCGGTGTATTCTGAGAATTTTGGCAACTTAACATTGTGCAATGGTTTTTCTTTCTTCTTTTCTTTTTTAATGTCGTCAGCACGTGTTTGTTCATCTGAAACAAACTCATCAGTTTGTATAAATGGATGAGTAAGTGCCCAAATAACAAGGGCGGCTAACAACAACTGAAAAATAGTTTTTAACATGTATTATCTCAATTAAACTCTAAGTTATGTATGGTGTAGTCACATACATACGAACACTCATTATACCTAAGCCACTTTATAAACGCGAATACCGAACAACTGAATAAAATTCATACGCCTATTGTGAGTTATTTATAATATACTAAGCGTTAAAGTCGTAGATATAGAGATAGGTTGTGACATGGATAAACAGTGGCAAAATAGAATAATTGAACAATATAAGCACCGCCCAAACGATAACCGCTCTCCTTGGCAAATAGACCGCTCTCGAATTATTCATGCTGCAGCATTTAGACGCCTTCAAGCCAAAACTCAAATAATGGGTATTGGTTTAAATGACTTTTATCGCACACGTCTTACCCATTCTTTAGAAGTATCGCAAATAGGCACGGGCATATTACGTCACTTAAAAGCCCTGCACCCTCGTTTTGAACATTTTCCATCAACCGGATTACTCGAAACCTTATGTTTAGCGCACGACATCGGCCATCCGCCCTTTGGGCACGGCGGAGAAATTGCGCTTAACTACATGATGCGTGATCATGGCGGGTTTGAAGGTAACGCACAAACACTACGAATAGTTGCCAAACTAGAGCCTTACAGTAATGGCTATGGCATGAACTTAACAAGGCGCACATTATTAGGGTTTATAAAGTACCCTGGTTTTATCAATCAGTTGTGGTACAACATTCCCAAAGTAGATAAACAACGCGCGTTTATAAAAGCCGACGACTGGCGACCTGCTAAAGGTATTTACAATGACGATGCACCTATATTTAATTGGATCATTGAACCACTGAGTCAAAATGATAAAGCATTATTAACCAGCCAAAATATTGTAGATTCATACCGAGCTAAAACACGCTATAAATCTCTCGATAGTGCCATTATGGAACTGGCTGATGACATTGCCTATGCCGTACACGATCTTGAAGATGCCATAGCCACCGATGTGTTAAGCCTAGACGATTGGTTAACCCATGCATTGCCGCACTTACAAGCACTCAACTATGATTGGTTAAATACGCTACTTAAATCACTTACAGAGCGATTATTTTCAAAGCACGAACATGAACGCAAAGATGCCATTGGTGAATTAGTAAATACCTTTATTATTCATATTCATTTAGACATACAAAACGATGCCTTTGAATGCCCTATTTTAAAGCACACCGCCAAATTAGATCAGCAATACGAAAGCGTATTACAAATACTTAAACATTTTGTGTTTCAACGCTTGATACGCGACCCTCAAATGCAGCAAATAGAATTTAAAGGGCAGAACCTGCTTATTGAACTGTTTACCGCATTTGCCAGCGATCCAATGCGGTTATTACCCGAAACCACGCAAGCACTTTACCTAGAAGCCGAAAAACACCATCAAGGCATGCGAATTATTTGTGACTACTTAAGCGGTATGAGTGACGAATACGCTTATAAAACTTATCAACGGTTGTTCTCTCCCATACAATAAAGTAGTGAGCATAAAAAAAAGCCGAGTCATTTAAGTAACTCGGCTTTTCGTTAGCTTATAAAGTCACATTAAAGTGATTTAATGCCCATGTTGTAAAGCGTAAAACCGTACATGTCGGCATAAAGGTCAATAATTTTACTTGTTGGCGTACCCGCACCGTGGCCTGCATTGGTTTCAATACGAATAAGCGTTGGATTAGTGCCCGCTTGGTTCGCTTGAAGCTCTGCTGCAAATTTAAATGAATGCGACGGTACAACGCGGTCATCATGATCGCCTGTAGTGATCATAGTCGCCGGATATTCAACCCCTGCTTTTACATTATGAATTGGCGAGTAGCCTTTTAAGTAATCAAACATTTCTTTACTTTGGTCGCTAGTACCGTAATCGTATGCCCAACCAGCGCCCGCTGTAAAGGTATGATAACGAAGCATATCCAGTACGCCTACCGCAGGTAGCGCCACTTGAAATAAGTCAGGTCGCTGGGTCATTACGGCACCGACTAATAACCCGCCGTTTGAACCACCTCGCAGTGCTAGGCGCTTTTTAGAGGTGTATTTTTTATCTTGTAAGTATTGTGCAGCAGCAATAAAGTCGTCAAATACGTTTTGCTTTTGCAATTGCGTACCTGCTTTATGCCACTCTTTACCATACTCACCGCCACCACGAATGTTTGCCACTGCGTATACGCCGCCTTGCTCAAGCCAAGCCGCTGTTGTTGAACTAAAGCGAGGTGTTAAGCTTATATTAAAGCCACCATAGCCATATAAAATAGTTGGGTTGCTACCGTCTAATTTAATATCACTTTTGTAAGTAATAATCATCGGTACTTTAGTGCCATCTTTAGAGGTATAAAATACTTGCTCAGAGGTGTAGTTGTCGCTATTAAAATCAATCCCTGACTTACGATATACTTTAGACTCACCACTTTGTACGTCAAAACTGTAAGTCGTGCCAGGTGTTTTGTAGTTAGTAAATGAGTAATAAAGCGTAGTTTGCTCTTTTTTACCGCCAAAACCACCCGCCGTACCAACGCCTGGTAAACTAATATCGCGGATCAATTCGCCCTGCTTGTTGTACTGCTTCACTTTAGAGATAGCATCAACCATGTAGTTGGCAAAGAATGTGTTACCGCCAAGCGTTACATTAAGTACGTTTTCGGTTTCTGGAATAAAGTCTTGCCAGTTTTCAGGTTGCGGGTTGCTTGCATCAACCGTCACTACTTTTTTATTTGGAGCATTTAAGTTAGTAACCAAAAATAGCTTGCTGCCTTCGTTATCAATCACGCTGGTATCAGAGTCGGTATTACCCACTACGGTAACAAACTCGCTATCTGGCTTAGTTAAATCTTTAATAAATAATTTATTGCCTGAGGTCGATACGCTAGCACTAATAAACAAATAACGGCCATCTTTGGTCGCTTTAGCGCCCACATAACGATGTTTTTGCTCAGCGGTATCGCCAAATACTAGCGCATCCTCGCTTTGGGCTTGGCCTAATTTATGATAGTACACTTTATGTTGATCAGTTTTTGCAGAAAGCTCACTGCCTTCTGGTTTGTCGTAGCTTGAATAATAAAAACCATCATTTGCCAACCAACTTACGCCACTAAATTTAACATCAACCAGTGCTTGCTCTACTTGCTCTTTGGTTTCGGTGTCTATAACAATGATTTTACGCCAATCACTGCCACCTTCCGATATTTGGTATGCTAACAATGAGCCGTCTTCTGAAAATGATAAGCCCGACATTGAAGTGGTACCATCTTCACTAAAGGTATTTGGATCTAAGAAAATCTCAGCCTCGCCGCCGTCTTTACTGCGGTATAAAACGTACTGATTTTGCAGGCCATCATTTTTGTAAAAATAGGTGTAATCACCTTCGGTGAACGGCGCGCTGATTTTTTCGTAGTTCATTAACTTTTCAAGGCGCTGCTTTAACGTATCTCTGTACGGTATTTGCTCTAAATATGAAAAGGTTAGGTTATTTTGTGTTTTAACCCATTGAGCCGTTTCATCACTCATATCATCTTCTAACCAACGATACGGATCAGCCACATTTTCACCAAAGTAAGTGTCAACCACTGTGCCTTTTTTAGTTTCAGGGTAATCTAGAGAGTTAACTGCTTTCATTGCTGTTTTTACTTCATTTTGAGAGGTGTTTTCTGCAGGTTGTGAACACCCCGCAAGTGCGATTACAACCGCACAGGTCAGTGTTTTTTTTAGCATTGTTATTTTATTTCCTTGTTGATAATCAATCTAAGTTATTAACTTTTCCTGCTTTTGTCTATTAAGATGCGGTAAACGTCATTTATCGCTGTTAACCTGCGCTTAGTTACGCTTAAATACATTAATGAACAACGTTTAAACACCAATAGGCTAAGTAATGACAGAAACCCAATCCTTTAAAAGCTTTAAACGCTTTTACCCTTATTACTTAAAAGAGCATCGTAATCAAACCTGCCGTAGATTGCATTTTATAGGCAGTAGTTTAGTACTGTTACTGGCAGGCTATGCGTTTTTTAGCTCACAACTTATGTTGTTATGGTTATTACCAGTGATTGGTTATGGCTTTGCGTGGGTTGGGCATTTCTTTTTTGAAAAAAACCGCCCTGCTACATTTAAGCACCCGTTATATAGTTTATGGGGCGATTGGGTAATGTTTAAAGATATGCTCACAGGTAAAATTAAATGGTAAATGGCGACTTACGCTACAGGCTACTCAAATAGTCCACCTGCCGCTGTAAATAAATTGTAGATTGAATGTAATTCAATTGACCTTGGTTGTAAAAATGGTCTACCTTGACAACAGAAATTTCAATTAGTTCATTAATAATTGAATTACCTGTAGAGCATTGAATGAGGGAAACTAATCATGCAACTAAAACAGCTATTTACAGCAAAAAAAACCATTACACTCAGTGTTGCCGCTGCACTACTTGGCTCGTGGTCGGTAAATGCCGCACAGCAAGAAACACAAGCAGAAGAAAATATTGAACAAATTAGTGTAATTGGCTCTCGCCGACTCGGCCGCACAGTTGAAGACAGCCCAGTTCCGATTGATATCATTAGCGGTGATGCCCTAAAAAGTTCAGGGCAAACTGAAACCAATGCACTACTGAGCACTTTATTACCAAGCTTTAATTTCCCTCAGCCATCAATCACCGATGGCAGCGACCATGTGCGCCCAGCTCAACTGCGTGGCTTAGCACCTGATCACACCTTAGTGCTCGTAAATGGTAAACGTCGCCATAGTAATGCACTGCTTAATTTAAATGGTTCAACCGGTCGTGGGTCATCATCGGTTGATTTAAACGCTATTCCTGCAAACGCGATTGAGCGAATAGAAGTATTGCGCGATGGTGCCGCAGCGCAATATGGCTCAGACGCCATTGCCGGTGTAATTAATATTGTCCTTAAAAGTAATAGCAGTGGCGGCAGCCTAGGTGCTGTATATGGAGCAAACATCACCGAAATGCAGGGTGTGCCTCAACTAGAATCCGTTTCTGAAGATGCCAATGGCAACTTAGCCTTTAATGAAGGCAGCGACCGCTCGCTGACCGACGGCCAAACGTTAACCTTACAAGGTAATATGGGTTTTGAATTAGGTGATAACGGCTTTTTAAGTATTTCTACTGAATATCGCGACCGTAGCTCAACGAATCGCTCTGATTATGACCAGCGCGAAAATTACGCCCGCCTACCTGATGGCTCTCTTGATCCGCGTGAGTTCACATGGGATCGTTACAATCATAACTTTGGCAATGGCACCGTTGAAGACTTTGCGCTGTTTTATAATGCCGGTTATCAATTAACTAACGATGCCGAGCTCTACTCGTTTGGCTCTTACAGCAAGCGTGAAGGCGAAGGCGGAGGTTTTTATCGTCGCGCACAAGACAGCCGTAACGTAACAGATATTTATCCTGATGGCTTTTTACCGGTGATCACCTCAGATATTGACGATTTTTCGTTAGCACTTGGCGTAAAAGGTTTTGCTAATGAATGGAATTACGACGCTTCTGCTGTATACGGCCAAGATGCCTTTAACTTTGGTGTTATTGATAGCTTAAACACCTCATATGGGCCTAGCAGTCAAACCAGTTTTGATGCCGGTACACTTACCTACGATCAGCTGACTATTAACCTTGATTTTAGCCGCGAGATTGATGCTGACTTTTTAGCTAGCGGAATTAACGTCGCAGTGGG
The DNA here is from genome assembly GCF_005886135.1 of Pseudoalteromonas sp. S4741. Classification (NCBI taxonomy): domain Bacteria; kingdom Pseudomonadati; phylum Pseudomonadota; class Gammaproteobacteria; order Alteromonadales; family Pseudoalteromonadaceae; genus Pseudoalteromonas; species Pseudoalteromonas sp. S4741. The sequence continues at coordinate 9,796 of NZ_PNCN01000102.1, forward strand.
TGCTGAGTATCGTCGTGAAGGCTACGAAATTCAGGCAGGCGAAGAAGCCTCATACGCACAAGGCACTTTTGGCCCTGGTGGCGCAGTAACCGACCCAGTTAATGGCCCATTTGGCTCTGCAGGTTCGCAAGTATTCCCAGGTTTCACACCTGAGTCTGCGGGTGATAACAGCCGCCATAATGTTAGCCTTTACGTTGATTTAGAAGCCTTTATTACAGATAACTGGAACGTTGCCGTCGCAGCGCGTTATGAAGACTACTCTGACTTTGGCGATACGCTTAATGGTAAAATTGCCACCCGTTATACGCTAACAGAAGATTTAGCATTACGCGGCTCTGTATCAACCGGCTTTAGAGCGCCCTCTCTGCAACAGCAATATTTTACTTCAGTGGCCACCGTGTTTGTTGATGGTATTCCAACACAAACAGGGACGTTTGCCCCAAGCAGTGATGTAGCCGTTGCATTGGGATCACCGGGCTTAGATGCAGAAGAAGCCACCAACTACGGGGTAGGTTTTACCTGGTCAACCGACTTTAATTTCAGCTTATCTGTGGATTATTACCAAATATTAATTGATGACCGTATTGTGTTATCAAATAACCTGTCGGGTGCAGGTGTAGCAAGCTTACTTGAGGGCACTGGAGCTAACCAAGGGCGGTTTTTCTTAAACGCGATTGATAGCAAAACCCGTGGCGTTGATGTGGTTGCCTCTTACAACCTAATGACCGATAACTACGGTGATGTAGCGTTTAATTTAGGCTATAACTACGGCAAAAACGAAGTGACTAATATTATTGCCCCACCCGCTGAGCTACAAAGCGTAGGTGTTGAACAAGATAATTTGTTCTCGGGTAATGAACTGCGTCGTTTTGAAGTAAGTACCCCGCGTAATAAATACAACCTAAGCGCTACATGGACACTAAACGAATGGCGTACCACACTTCGCAGCACTCGCTATGGTGAGACACAAGACCCATCAGAAATTCCAGAGCGTAACGAAGTGCTCAAGCCAAAGTGGATCACCGACTTAGATGTTGCCTATGCACTTAATAACAACATTACTCTGAGCTTAGGCGCTAATAATGTGTTTGATGTATACCCAGATCCAACGCGTGATTTAGTGAGCGATGTAACTACCTTCTCACGTTTGTTCTCGTATTCGGGCTTTTCGCCATTTGGTTTTAATGGCCGTTATGTTTATGGCAAAGTTGAAATGAAATTTTAAGCTGCAGCTAAAAACAAAAAGCCACACTATTTAGTGTGGCTTTTTAATAGATTAGGGTCTGTTGATCTTT
>NZ_PNCN01000103.1:0-7463 GCF_005886135.1 Pseudoalteromonas sp. S4741
GCTCGGTTTTGACTTATTCTTACATGGATGTAAGCCAGTAGAATAACGCAGGAGCAGTTATCGAGCCCACTAGGTTACAAACCTCGCGCCGCGATTAAATTGCCCCTAGTTTGAACAAATATTAATCCGCAAAGGTCAACAGACCCTAGTAAAATAAGAGTAAAAATGAGTGTATCGGTTGATATCGCTCGTTTTGCTGTAAACCAATTTAGCATTTCAGTGTGATTCAATGCTAAACTGCTATATGTTAGGTGCATTAAAGGGCTTTAAAAATAAAAACAGCAAAAATTTTAAAAGGACAATAGTAACGTTTTTATAAAACCGCAGCTGATGATACCCTTTAAAAGCGTGCATTCCAGTAGCAAGAATAAACGAACACTAAAAAATAAAAACAAAGTCTTACTCTGGTTATTAAGCCAAAACATTAACTTTTACTCGTGGATCCAGACTCATACATATTATGAATGAAGATAATACACAACCGCAGAGCGACGGACCCTCTGTAGGACAAATGCTAAAATCGCATAGAGAAAATGCAAATATCAGCCTTGCTGAAATCGCCTCGCTATTAAAGCTAACAGAATCACAAGTTGAGCATATTGAAAGCGACGAGTATCATTTACTCGGTGCAAAAACGTTCGTTAAAGGCTATATAAAAAATTATTGCCGCACACTAAGCATAGATAGCAGCGCTATTTTAGCCATGCTGCCTGCTTTTAGCACATCAGATAAGCTAGTAGATATGCAAAGCTTTTCAAGGCGCACAGAAAAAGAAGCGCATGACAGTCGACTGATGACGGTAAGCTATTTAATACTAGCCATTGTTATTGGCTCATCTGCTGTATGGTGGTGGCAAAATGCAACGCCTATTGATGAACAAACTAACACTATTAATGCTAATAACTCGCTTATTTCGGAGCAACAAGAAAACACAAAACTGTTAGCTGAAGCCGCCGACGAGGCACTTTTAAATGACAGTGAATCTGCAGAAGAAGTGAGTTCAGCATTACAAAATGAGCAACAAAAAATTCAAGCCGCGCCAGTTAATGATGCACAGAGCACCAGTGAACCAAAAAACAGTGATTTAAGCACCATTTTTATGATGTTTAACGATGAGAGCTGGGTAGAAATTCACGATGCCAATGATGAAAAAATTGCTTTTGGTGTAAAAAAAGCAGGCTACGAAATGACCCTAACCGGAGTAGCGCCTTTTTCAGTGGTATTAGGCAAGCATGATGTTGTTCGTATTACCCTAAATGGTGAGCCAGTTGATATTTCGGCCTTTCCTAAAAACCGTTTAGCTAAATTTAAATTACCCTTAGCAGAGTAGTCGCTATGTTTTCAGAATCTCCTATAAAACGCAGAAAATCCACCCGCATTAATGTGGGTAATGTTCCTATTGGTGATGGTGCACCAATTGCCGTGCAGTCAATGACTAACACAGACACAATGGACATTGATGCCACAGTAGCTCAAATTCAAGCGATTCAAGATGCCGGTGCTGACATAGTGCGTGTATCTGTACCAACTATGGATGCCGCTGAAGCATTTAAAAGTATTAAAGAGCAGGTATCGATACCGCTCGTTGCTGATATTCACTTTGACTACCGCATTGCATTAAAAGTAGCAAAGTATGGCGTTGATTGTTTACGTATCAACCCAGGCAACATTGGCAGTGAAGAGCGTATTAGAGCGGTTGTCGACTCAGCCCGTGAGCACAACATTCCAATTCGTATTGGCGTAAATGGTGGATCACTTGAGCGCGACCTACAAGAAAAATACGGCGAGCCAACACCTGAAGCCTTACTTGAATCGGCTATGCGCCATGTAGATATATTACGTCGCTTAGACTTTGACCAGTTTAAAATTTCGGTGAAAGCGTCAGACGTATTTTTAGCGGTTGGCGCGTATCGCTTGCTCGCAAAAGAAATCGACCAGCCACTGCATTTAGGGATTACTGAAGCAGGCGGCATGCGCTCTGGTTCAGTTAAATCGGCTGTTGGTTTAGGCATGCTATTGGCTGAAGGTATTGGTGACACACTGCGTGTATCACTCGCAGCGGATCCAGTTCAAGAAATAAAAGTAGGCTTTGATATATTAAAATCATTGCGTATTCGCTCTCGCGGCATTAATTTTATTGCTTGCCCTAGCTGTTCGCGCCAAGAGTTTGATGTAGTGAGCACCATGAATCAACTTGAAGAGCGTTTAGAAGATATTATTGAGCCAGTTTCAGTGTCAGTCATTGGCTGTGTGGTTAACGGGCCAGGTGAAGCATTAGTGAGTGATATTGGTCTTGCCGGCGCAAACCGTCGCTCGGGTTTATACATTAATGGTGAGCGACAAAAAGCACGCATTGATAACAACAATATTGTTGATCAACTCGAAGGCTATGTACGCGATTTCATTGAACACAAGCAAAAGCAAACTCCTATTGATATAAAAATCGTAGAGTGATGCGTTGTTACAGGCACTATGTATTTTATTGACCTTTTTTAATCGCGGCATTCACAACGTAGTATAAATTACGTACACCCCGCTGCGCTCGCAATTACCTTATAGTTAGGGTTATAATGCAGGGTCGATTTTTTAGTTTTACGTGGTTGCAGCCTAGGGCTGCACATAAACAGATTTAGGATTTATCAGTGGCAAAACAAATTCAGGCAGTTCGCGGTATGAACGATTGCCTGCCAGGCGATACGCAAGTTTGGCAGAAAGTAGAACACATTTTACGCGAGACCGTATCATCGTTTGGTTATCAAGAAATTCGTTTTCCAATTGTAGAATCAACCGACCTATTTAAACGCTCTATTGGTGAAGTAACCGATATAGTAGAAAAAGAAATGTACACCTTTGCCGATCGTAACGGCGACAATTTAACTCTGCGCCCTGAAGGGACTGCAGTGTGTGTACGTGCAGGTAACGAAAATGGCCTGTTATACAATCAAGAACAACGCCTTTGGTACATGGGTCCTATGTTTCGCCATGAACGCCCACAAAAAGGTCGCTACCGTCAATTTCATCAATTTGGTTTAGAGACTTTTGGTATTGCCAGCGCCGATATTGACGCCGAAGTTATTTTACTCACGGCGCAACTTTGGGAAGCATTTGGCATTACTGATCATGTGCGTTTAGAGCTTAATTCATTAGGTTCAAACGAAGCGCGCGCACAGTACCGCGATGCCTTAATCGCCTTTTTAGAGCAACATACCGATGTCCTAGATGAAGATTCAAAACGTCGTATGTACTCTAACCCACTGCGCGTTTTGGATACTAAAAACCCAGATATTCAGGCAATCTTAGTCGATGCACCAAAGCTATCTGAACATTTAGATGCTGAATCAAAAGAACATTTTGAAAATTTATGTGAACGATTAGATGCCGCAGGCGTCAAATACACGATTAATGAAAAGCTGGTACGTGGCTTAGATTACTATAACCGCACGGTATTTGAATGGGTAACCGACAGCTTAGGTGCACAAGGTACTGTATGTGCCGGTGGTCGTTATGATGGCTTAGTAGAACAATTAGGCGGTAAATCAACCCCTGCGGTAGGTTTTGCAATGGGTTTAGAGCGCCTAGTTTTACTGCTTCAAGCACTTGAGTGTGTAGGTGACATACGTCGTAGTGCTGATGTATATTTAGCAGCTATGGGCGATAAAGCCAGCATTCAAGCCCCTATTATTGCATCTACGTTACGTCGTGATGTACCTGGATTACGCGTTATGGTGCACGCTGGCGGTGGTAACTTTAAAAAACAACTTAAACGTGCTGATAAAAGCGATGCGCTCGTCGCAGTCATTATCGGTGAAGATGAATTAGAGCAAGGCGTTGTAACTATTAAATACTTACGTGAACGTAAAGAACAAGTCACACTAGAATTAGAACAAGCTAAAACGCTACTTGCAGAACTGATTAATAGCTAAAATTATATAAAGCGTAAGTAGTTAAGCGCTTTAACAGAGGTAAGCATGGAAATTTATTCAACAGAAGAACAACAAGCAGAAGCGATTAAGCGCTTTTTTCGTGAAAACGGCCTTTCACTAGCATTAGGCGTTATTGTTGGTTTAGGTGGTTTATATGGCTGGAAAGCATACAACCAAAATCAAATAACGACTGCAGAGCAAGCATCTGATGCTTACACTAAACTTGTCGAAGGCGACAGCGTATTAGCGTCTGCTGATGCATTTATCAGTGAAAACAAAGACACTCATTACGCAACTTTAGCGGCATTTGTTGCAGCAAAAGAAGCGGTAGATACACAAAAATTAGATGTAGCAAATGAAAAACTAAGCTGGATTGTAACTAACGTTGATAACGCAGAGCTTAAAGCCATTGCAACGACACGTTTAGCGCGTGTGCAAATTGCTCAACAGCAATACGATGATGCATTAAGCACATTAAATGCCCCTTTTCCTGAAGCATTTAACGCAAATGTGGCTGAATTAAAAGGTGACATTTACATTCAGCAAGGCAATAAAGAGCAAGCACGCGTAGCCTATCAAGCTGCTGTTGATGCTGGTGGATTAACGAGTAATCCCCTTTTACAAATTAAGTTAGATGACCTAGCAGTAACTAGCCCAGCGGCATAAGGTTTTAGGCATGAGAAAAATAACAACAGCAACGCTCGCCCTATGTATGGCAACCCTAATGGGATGCTCTTCAAGTGATGACGAAGAAGAACTGGTGCTTCCAGAAATAGCCAATCAATTCGAAACTGACATAGTATGGCAAGAATCTATTGGTAGCGGTGTAGAGCATTACTTTTCACGCTTATCACCCGCTGTTTATAAAGAGACAGTGTATGTTGCTAGCCGTGAAGGCCAAGTAGAAGCCTTATCACTTGCCAATGGCGATACCCAATGGGAAACCGACGTTCGTCAAGATTTATCGTTTTGGCCTTGGAGCGATAACGAAAATGCAAAATTATCAGGTGGAATATTACAAGCTTATGGTAAAATCTATTTAGGTTCAGAACATGGCTATGTCATTGCACTTGACCGTGAGACTGGTAAAGAAGTTTGGCGTAAAAAAGTACCTGGCGAATCACTCTCTAAACCCGCTGCAGGCGATGGCTTAATCTTTGTTAATTTAGCCTCAGGTAAGTTACTTGCGCTTCACCCAGATACTGGTGAAGAACGCTGGAGCTTTGAGCAAGAAGTGCCACCGCTGACTTTACGCGGTCAAAGTTCACCTACTGTGGCTAACGGTGGTGTATTGGTTGGCCTTGAAACAGGTAAGCTCAGTGTTTTAATTTCTGAGAGTGGCTACTCGGCATGGAGTGCAGAAATTGCAGTGCCAAAAGGCGCATCAGAGTTTGAACGTTTAGTTGATGTAGATACGCAGCCGATCATTAGCGGTCCATTTGCTTATGCTATTGCATACAATGGTAACTTATCAGCAGTAGATATTCGTTCAGGGAATGTTGTATGGAAACGTGAATACAGCAGCTACCGTGAAATTAGCATGGATTTGCAAACAATTTACGTTGTTGATAGTAACGGCGTTGTTTATGCACTTGATAAAGATTCGGGCATTGAACGTTGGAGCCAACCCGCTCTACGTGGCTGGTACTTAACAGGCCCAGCGGTTGCCGGTAATTATTTAGCGTTAGGTGACCAAGAAGGTAATTTACATTGGTTAAATAAAGAAACTGGCGAGCTAGTATCTCGTGAAGACTTTGACAGCTCAGGTTTTTTTGTTGAGCCCGTTGTCGCTGACGATAAATTGATTTTATACACCCGCGATGGTGAAGTTAGCGCGGTAAAAATACCGAACTAACTGTCTACTATTAGTGTAAGGCACTAATAGTTAAATATTTTTTGTAAGGCTTCGCACTGCGAAGCCTTTTGTTGTTTTTTAAAGAGGTAGTTTATGCTTCCCGTGATCGCTCTTGTAGGGCGACCCAATGTGGGCAAATCCACATTATTTAACCGTTTAACACGTACTCGTGATGCACTCGTTGCCGACTTTCCTGGCTTAACGCGTGATAGAAAATATGGCCAAGCAAATTACGATGGCTTTGAATTTATCGTGGTAGATACGGGCGGTATTGATGGCTCAGAAGAAGGTATCGAAACCGAAATGGCTGATCAGTCATTACTAGCCATTGAAGAAGCGGATATTGTTTTATTTTTAGTTGATGCTCGCGTGGGTATGACAGTGGCTGATCAAGCTATTGCTAACCACTTACGTAAGCAAGAGAAAAAGTGCTTTGTGGTAGCCAATAAAACAGACGGCATTGATGCCGACTCAAACTGTGCTGAGTTTTACCAACTTTCACTTGGTGAAGTTCATCATATCGCTGCCGCACATGGCCGTGGTATTACTTTACTGCTTGAGCAAACTCTTCAGCCTGTTATTGCTGAGCTTGCCGCTCTTGATGAAGATGTAGCCGATGACGATGAAGAACTTATCGACTTATATCAAGAAGGTGAAGAAGATGACACCGATCACCAAGCATTTGCCGATAAACCGGTAAAGCTGGCAATTATTGGTCGTCCAAATGTAGGTAAGTCAACCCTTACAAACCGCATACTAGGTGAAGACCGTGTTATTGTATACGACATGCCAGGTACAACCCGCGACTCAATTTACATTCCGATGACCCGTAACGACAAAGAATATATTCTTATCGATACCGCTGGTGTGCGTAAACGTAAAAAAGTAAGTGACGTGGTTGAGAAATTCTCAGTCATTAAAACACTACAAGCAATTGAAGATTGTAACGTTGTGCTACTAGTAATTGATGCTCGCGATGGCATTTCTGATCAAGACTTAAGCCTGTTAGGTTTTGCGCTTAACTCAGGACGCTCATTGGTTATTGCCGTGAATAAGTGGGATGGCCTAGATAACTACGTTAAAGATCGTATTAAAACTGAGCTTGATCGTCGCTTAGGCTTCATTGATTTTGCCCGCCTACACTTTATCTCTGCTCTGCATGGTACCGGTGTTGGTCATTTATTTGAATCAGTTGACGAAGCGTATGAGTCGGCAACTAAGCGAATTAGTACTGCTATGTTGCGTCGTATTATGGACATGGCACAGGCCGACCACCAGCCGCCACTTGTTCGTGGACGTCGTGTTAAGCTTAAGTATGCGCATGCTGGGGGCTACAACCCGCCACGTATCGTTATTCATGGTAACCAAGTACATGACCTACCTGATAGCTACAAACGCTACTTAATGAACTACTACCGTAAAGCACTTAAGATTATGGGTACGCCAATCAAAATTGAGTTTAGAGAAGGCGATAACCCATTTGCAGGGCGTACTAATAAAGTAACCCTGTCACAAAAACGTAAAATTCGCGCGTTTAGTAAAGAAAACCGCAATAAAAGCTAGGTGCTAGGTGCTAGGTGCTAGGTGCTAGGTGCTAGGTGCTAGGTCAAAATTAAATAGCGTACAATAAAAGTACGCTATTTTTTTATCTAAAATAAAGTAACAGTACTCGTAAAAGGGTTATT
>NZ_PNCN01000104.1:0-34198 GCF_005886135.1 Pseudoalteromonas sp. S4741
AGGTTTAGTCACGCTGTATGATAAGCTTGAACGAAATTATCATTCAATGCTCGCTTTAGCATTTACTATGATGTGGCTACCAATGTGGGCTGATTGATATATGTACTACAAAGATCAACAGCCCCTAATCAATATTTTTTCTTTGTTCTAAGTGAAACTTCCCATTAATGGGAAGTTGCCACACAAACGGGAAAATTAACCATCACTCTAATGCCTCTTGATTTAGCGCAATGGGAGCCCGCTTTATATTTTTAGTTGTAATAATCCAATTTTAACAGAGGAGCAACGCCAACAATTTGATCAGTTTTTATTAGCTGAGACTGAGAAAACACCACAGAAATAAAATAATGCTATTTATATCAACCTCTTGTTTTGTTCATTTTGCTCGTGATTTTTATGGGTAAAAAGAGCGAAACAAACATCAATGAAACTTAACTTCTAAACATTTCGTTAATCAAGCGTTAGCACTATGCTCGATGATAGATAGCAGATTGCAGTAGCTCATCTAACGACAACAAAATCATACACAGGTGTGGAGAAAATAATGAAAGCAAGTAACACACAATTGGCTTTGGCCATTGCAGCAGCTCTAGCAAGTACCTCAGCATTAGCTGCCACCGATACTGAAAAATTACAACAGCAACTGGATGAGCTACAAAAAGAAGTCGACTCAATGAAAGGCAATAAAGCCTTTAACCTTGAATTTGGCGGCCGTTTACAAGTGGACTATAACTACTTTGATGGTGCTTACAACGCGGGTCCTAACCGCTCAGGCGAAGATGCCAGTGACTTTTTTGTGCGTCGTGCGCGTTTATACGTTGAAAGTGAGCATGGTGATTGGGATAATAAATTATTATTAGATTTTGCCGATAACAGTGGTGAAATTGTTATGGCGCGCCTACGTTATAGCGGTTTTGGTAACGGTTTAAAAGTGCAAGTCGGTAAGTTGCGCGAAGATATCTCATTAAATGCGTTAACCAGCTCTAAGTACATTACCACCATTGAACGTAGTTCATTGGCTGATAACGTATCGCCTTATTTCCAATGGGGTACGTCGGTATACCAATACTTTAAAGATACCGGTTTGCGTTATGCGGTTGGTGTTTATAAAAATGAAGCGTTTGGCGCTAACGGTAACAACAATGACGATGGTTCGCTGGCATTATCATTGACTGGTCGCTTAACGTGGCAAAAAGATCTTGATAACGGTGTATTGCACTTAGGTAGCTGGTACTCAAAGCGTGATATGGGCGGACGAGTATTAACTGGCGCTCTTGCGCGTGGTGAAGTGCGTAGCACTAATACACGCTTACTTAATTACGCAGCCGGTGGTGAGCTAGTTCGTTTAAACAGTTTTGAGCAAATGGGTCTTGAAGCTGCATACCAAAATAAAGGTTTTAGTGTTGAAGCTGAATATGCAACACGTGAACTAGATACTCTCGACAGCGCTTCGGTACTCGATGGCGAACGTTTTGATGCCTACTCATTAACGGCAAGTTATTTCCTAGATGGTTCGCAAAGAAGTTACTCAAAAGGCAGTGCCGTATTCTCTCAACCTAAAGGTATTAAAAATGCGTGGGAATTAGTGGCGCGTTTAAGTGCTGCTGATGCAACCAGTGATTTTCAAGGTACTGAAGTAACTACCTATACCGCTGGTGCAAACTACTACTACTCAGCAAACGTGAAGTTTATGGCCAATGTAATTTACTCTGAAGTTGATGGCCCTGGTGCTAATGACTTGGTGGGTGATGAAGATGATGGCCTTGGCTTAGCTGCGCGTATTCAGTACTTATTTTAGGATTAAATCGTTATGAATTTACTTAAAAAATCATTTAAATCTTTTAAAACTACAGTACTGGCGGCATCGCTTGTACTAAGTAGCCCGTTCGCAATGGCTGATATTCACTTTTTAGTACCGGGTGGCCCCGGTGGCGGTTGGGATACTACCGCGCGTGGTGTTGGCGAGGGCTTAGTGAAATCAGGTATTGAGGACAATGCGTCATTTCAAAACATGTCGGGCGGCGGTGGCGGTCGTGCGATTGCTTATTTAATTGAGTCGGGTACCAAGAAAGGTGACATTTTAATGGTTAACTCAACACCTATCGTGTTGCGTGCATTAACCGGTAAAATCCCTTACAGCTACCGTGATTTAACCCCTGTTGCCAGCATGATCGCCGATTATGGTGCATTTGTGGTGCGTAATGATTCACCGTTTAAAAGCTGGCAAGATGTGATTGCTGCAATGAAAGAAGATCCTAGCTCTGTAAAAGTGGCTGGTGGCTCAGCACGTGGCAGCATGGATCACTTAGTGGCAGCGCAAGCTGTTAAAGCGGCGGGTATTGATGGCCGTCGTCTGCGCTATATTCCTTATGATGCCGGCGGTAAAGCAAAAGCGGGCTTGTTATCTGGTGAAGTTAACTTACTTTCAACCGGTTTAAGCGAAGCGCTTGAAGTTGCCAACGGTGGTCAGGCACGCATTTTAGCGGTGACCTCAGGGGATGCATTACCAGATTACCCAGAAATTCCAACGCTAAAATCATTAGGTTATGACATGGAGTTTGTTAACTGGCGTGGCTTTTTTGCTGCACCTAATTTACCAGCCGACAAACTTGCAGAATACACCGAGAAACTACGTAAACTACAAACGACTCCAGAGTGGGAAGTGGTACGTGCACGTAATGGTTGGTTAAATTTATTTCAAGAAAAAGATCAATTTATAAAGTCACTTGAGCAGCAAGAAGCCCAGCTCAAAGTTGTTATGGAAGAACTCGGCTTTATTCGTACGTTACGTTAATCGAGGCTCTGATGTTGAATCGCGAATTACTAGGGCCAAGTTTATTCTTGGCGCTATTTACCCTATACGCCATTGTTGCATGGCAAATTCCATTACTCCCATTTGAAGAGTATGAAACAGTCACCTCTGCTACTTTACCTAAGGTCTATGCAGCATTTGGCATTATTGTTTGCTTACTTTCAATCGGGGCTACGTTACTTAAACCAACCGAAAAAACAGATAGTGATGATGTACTTGAAAAATCAAATGTACTAAGAACATTTGGCTTGCTGATATTGATGGTGGTTTATAGCGCAGCGCTTGAGCCAATTGGCTTTTTAATATCAACCAGTGTGTTTTTATTAGTTGGCTTTTTTGTTATGGGAGAGCGTCGCAAAAAGATTTTATTGCTGGCATCTATTCCTGTTGCTGTGGTGTTTTGGTTTTTAATGACCCAAGTACTCGGTATTTATTTGGTTCCTGGCAACCTGTGGAGTTAAGTTATGTTTGATGGAATTATGCTGGGTTTGTCGACCGTACTCGACTGGAACAATTTGCTCTATGTGATTGTAGGTTGTTTTGTCGGTACCTTTATCGGCATGCTACCGGGCCTTGGCCCTATTACTGCAATCGCGTTAATGATCCCAATTACTTATAGCATCGGTGCTGATTCCGGCATGATCTTAATGGCCGGGGTTTATTATGGGGCCATTTTTGGCGGTTCAACATCATCTATATTGATCAATGCCCCTGGGGTTGCCGGCACGGTAGCTTCTTCCTTTGATGGCTATCCGTTGGCAAAACAAGGTCATGCCGGTAAAGCATTGGCGATTGCTGCTTACTCCTCCTTTATAGGCGGAACGGTCGGCGCTATTTTGTTGATGGTTGCAGCGCCTTTATTGGCAAAAGTGTCATTGAGCTTTCAATCTCCTGACTATGTAGTGCTGATGTTTTTAGGCCTAACCGCAATTGCTGCTTTTTCGAATAAAGGGCAATTTTTAAAAGCGATGATGATGACAGTGTTCGGCTTAATGCTCGCCACTGTTGGTATTGATCCATCATCAGGCACAGAGCGTTTTACCTTTAGCCAAGCAGATTTACTTGATGGTATTAGTTTCTTATTAGTGGCAATGGCAACCTTTGCATTAGCAGAGGCGCTAATCAATGTAGTACGTCCAGAGAAGAAAGAAATCAAAAGCATCAATGATTCAGATACCCCGCAAATTGGCTCAACAAAATTGACCAAAGCAGAAATAAAAGAGATGGCACCAACAGTAGGCCGTTCATCGATTCTTGGTTTTATCATTGGCGTATTACCTGGTGCCGGTGCAACGATTGCCAGCTTCATGGCGTATGCAACTGAGCGCAATTTAGCGCCTAAAGCGTTAAAAGATAAATTTGGTAAAGGATCATTACGTGGTTTAGCAGCGCCAGAGTCAGCTAATAATGCGGCGTGTACTGGCTCGTTTGTACCATTATTAACCTTAGGTATCCCCGGTTCTGGCACTACCGCCATTATGTTAGGCGCGTTAATTGCCTATGGCATTCAGCCAGGTCCAATGTTAATGCAAGAAAATCCCAGTGTATTTTGGTCTGTTATTGTAAGTATGTATTTTGGTAACATCGTATTACTTATTTTAAATCTACCTTTGATACCGTATTTTGCAAAAGTATTAGCGATGCCAAAATCAGTGTTAACCATTATGATTTTGTTCTTCAGCTTAATTGGCGTGTATTTAGTCTCCTTTAATACTTTTGATTTATTTATGATGGTTGGCTTTGCTGTGGTGGCGCTGGTATTACGATTGTTGGCTTTCCCAATGGCACCGTTACTACTAGGCTTTATTTTAGGTGACATGATTGAACGTAATTTCCGTCGCTCAATGATGATCTCTGATGGTTCATTAAGTTTCTTATGGGAACGCCCACTAACACTGAGTATTTTTGTTATCTCATTATTAGTGTTGTTATTTCCATTAAAAGACTTTATAACCCAACGCCGTGCTGATAAAGCTGCAGTTAAAGCGAAGCAAGAGCATGCGTAATTGAGCTTAAAGCTGAGGTAACTAATGATTGACACCAAAAAGCAAAATCCGTTGCAACACATAGTTAAAAAGCCCAAGCGTTTAGAAACGCGGTTAATAATTTGGGTAACGGGGCTATGTGTATTACAAGCAGTGTTATTTGGCGGCTTGGTGTATCAAATTACCGCGCAAAGTTTGCATAACCACATAGGTGATAAAGCACTGGCTGTGGCAACCAGTATTGCATCAAGCGATGAGGTTGTTAAAGCATTAAAAAATCCCAGTGACTTGGTAGCAATTAACCAAGAAATAGAAAATCTGCGCCAGCTTACTGACGCAGATTTTATTGTTATTGGCGATAAAAATGCCCATCGAATTGCCCACCCAGATCGTAATAAATTGGGCAAAAAAATGGTTGGTGGTGATAGCCAAGCAGCGCTGCGAGGTGAGCGTTACATCTCAGTGGCACAGGGTAGTTTAGGCGAATCTATTCGCGGTAAAGTGCCGGTTTATGATGAACAACAAAATATAATAGGTTTAGTCTCGGTGGGCTTTTTAGTGCAATCGATTGAGCCCTTGATCAGAGCGCGTATTGTAGAAATTATGATCTGGGGTCTGCTGTTAGTTGTTTTGAGTATTGTAGCCGCTATTTTTATTGGTCAGCGAGTAAGAAATGCTATTTTTGGCTTGCAGCCCGATGAAATTGCGAGGTTGTTTTCAGAGCAGGACGCTATTTTAAATACTATGCGCAGTGGCGTAATCGCCCTTGACCCAGATGGCCGAGTACGCAAGCTAACTCAGCGTGCTTGTGAAATTTTAGATAAACCAGCCGCTTGTATTAATCAGTCACTCACGCTGAAAGATTTACTACCAGAGCATGCTGAGTTTTTACTGCGCAACCAGCGCCGTAAAATGGTCGGCTTTGAGCTGTTTGCTGCGGATAAACGCTTGGTACTCTCGCGCTTTTCATTGCAAGTACAAGGGCAGGCTGATGGTATTTTACTTACTCTTCGTCCCGCTGATGAACTTGAGTACCTAAGTCAGCAGTTAACCAAAGTGCAAGCCTTTGCAGAGCTTTTAAGAGTGCAAACGCATGACTATTCAAATAAGCTCAACTTAATTGGTGCGCTTATTCAAATGGGTAAAAATGAGCAAGCAATAGAGTTAATTGGCCAAGAAAGCCAAGGCTCGCAAGCACAAATACATCACTTGTTAGAACGTATTCAAGACCCTGTTTTAGCAGGGTTATTAGTAGGGAAATATCACAAAGCGCGTGAGTTAAATGTGGTGCTGGAACTTAACCCAGATAGTTTGCTCGGTGCCATAGAGCGCACCGACATGTTAGAGCGAGTGGTATCAATACTGGGTAACTTAATTGATAACGCGATAGATGCAGCGATCAGAGCCAGTAGAGAGCGCACGCCTTATGTACGAGTAACGGTGGATGAAACTAGCCAGACATTATTGTTTGATGTTGAAGACAGTGGTTTTGGTTTAGGGAGTGATCACGAAGTGATTTTTACGCCCCAATATAGCTCTAAAAGCGGTGCCGAACACGGTATTGGTTTATATTTAGTGAAAACGAACTTAGATTCCTGTGGCGGCAGTTTGGAAATAGGCGAATCAGACTTAAAAGGGGCGCGATTAAGCGTCTATATCCCAAAATAACACCCTGCAATTTGGGTAATAAGCAGTAATGAAGCAATAATAAAAGTATAAATACGCTGCTATTACAAGGCTAACATGAGTAATAAAAAATGACATATTCAGTAGTTATTATCGAAGATGAACTCGAAGTTGCACAACTTCTTGCTCAATACCTGCTTTTACCTAATGGCGTTGCGGGAAACCAAACTGCGCGGCAAAGCTTGCGACAAGGTCAGTACCAAGTAGTTGGTATTGCTGCAAATCTCAGCACTGCTACCGGGTTGTTACAGGCGATAGAGCCCGATTTGATCTTGCTTGATATCCACCTACCTGATGGTAACGGTCTGGATTTATTGACTGATTTACGTCGCCGCTCGATTAAAAGTGAAGTGATGCTACTGACTGCTGCCAAAGAAGTCGAAACTCTCGAAAAAGCAATGCAATTGGGTGCTTGCGACTTTTTGGTAAAACCGTTAATGCTTAATCGGCTTGATCAAGCGTTAGCTCGTTTTGAGTCTCGCCAGCAGTGCTTATCGGATGCCAATGAAGTAACACAATCTATGGTGGATACCTTATTTGGCTCAAGTGAACAAACAAAAGCACCGGTTAGACTGCCGAAAGGGGTTGATCAGCTGACTTTAAAAAAAATCATTGATGCCTTTAAAGAGCATAAAAAAACGCCTTTTACTGCCCAGCAAATGGGCGATTTAGTTGGGGTAAGTCGCTCGACGGCGCGACGTTATCTAGAGTATTTACTAGAGGCAGAGCAAGTAAGTGCCGACCAAAGCTATGGCAGCATAGGTCGGCCAGAACGTTGTTATAAAATGAGCTAAGTTTGTTATCACTTTGAATTTAAAGACTAAGTGAATAATAAGTAGAGCACTTTTTGACATCTTCTTGAAGCTAAGATGGAAACGTCAAAAATATTTTCTAGAATTGATTGCATTTTAAGCGACTTCTATGGTGATGTTCGCATTAAGTAATGCTATACTCCCGCCGAATAATTTTTCGACTTTATTAAGAGTAAAATAATGGCAGATTTATCGAAGTACAGAAACATTGGTATTTTCGCGCACGTTGATGCGGGTAAAACCACAACTACTGAGCGTATCCTAAAGCTTACAGGCACTATCCACAAAAGCGGTGAGACACATGATGGTGAATCGACTACCGATTTCATGGAGCAAGAAGCTGAGCGCGGTATTACTATCCAGTCTGCGGCAGTAAGCTGTTTCTGGAAAGATCACCGTTTTAACGTTATCGATACTCCTGGACACGTTGACTTCACCGTTGAAGTTTACCGTTCACTTAAAGTACTAGACGGTGGTATCGGTGTATTCTGTGGTTCTGGTGGTGTTGAGCCACAATCAGAAACTAACTGGCGCTATGCGAATGAGTCAGGCGTTGCACGTATCATCTTCGTAAACAAATTAGACCGTATGGGTGCTGATTTTTACCGTGTAACTGAGCAAGTACAAAAAGTACTTGGTGCTACTCCATTAGTTATGACTTTACCAATTGGTATTGAAGACGAATTCATAGGTGTTGTAGACGTTTTAAACAAACAAGCGTATGTTTGGGATGAGACAGGTCTTCCTGAGAACTACTCAATTGTTGACGTTCCAGCTGACATGGTAGAGAAAACTGATGAATACCATGAAATGCTTATCGAAACTGCTGTAGAGCAAGACGATGACCTAATGGAAGCGTACATGGAAGGTGAAATCCCTTCAATTGAAGACATCAAGCGTTGTATCCGTAAAGGTACTCGTGACCTTGCGTTCTTCCCTACATTCTGTGGTTCTGCATTCAAAAACAAAGGTATGCAACTTGTACTTGACGCAGTAGTAGATTACCTACCTGCCCCTACAGAAGTTGATCCTCAACCTCTTATGGATGAAGAAGGTAACGAAAACGGCGAGCATGCAATTGTATCTGCAGACGAATCTTTCAAAGCGTTAGCATTCAAAATCATGGATGACCGTTTTGGTGCATTAACATTCGTACGTATCTACTCTGGTAAGCTTAACAAGGGTGACACTATCCTTAATGCATTTACGGGTAAAACTGAGCGTGTTGGCCGTATGGTTGAGATGCAAGCAGATGATCGTAAAGAGCTTACTTCAGCACAAGCGGGCGATATCATCGCTATCGTTGGTATGAAGAACGTGCAAACTGGTCACACTCTTTGTGATCCTAAGCACCCAGTAACACTTGAGCCAATGGTATTCCCAACTCCAGTAATCTCGATTGCTGTACAGCCTAAAGATAAAGGCGGTAATGAGAAAATGGGTGTTGCTATCGGTAAAATGGTTGCAGAAGATCCATCTTTCCAAGTTGAAACTGATGAAGATTCAGGTGAAACTATCCTTAAAGGAATGGGTGAGCTTCACTTAGATATCAAAGTAGATATCCTTAAGCGTACTTACGGTGTAGACCTTATCGTTGGTCAACCACAGGTTGCTTACCGTGAAACTATCACTCGTGAAGTCGAAGATAGCTACACGCATAAGAAACAATCTGGTGGTTCTGGTCAATTCGGTAAAATCGATTACCGTATCAAGCCTGGCGAAGTGGGTTCTGGTTTCACGTTCACATCTTCAGTTGTTGGTGGTAACGTACCTAAAGAATTCTGGCCTGCAGTTGAGAAAGGCTTTAAGTCAATGATGAACGAAGGTGTTCTAGCTGGCTTCCCAGTACTTGACGTTGAAGTTGAACTTTTCGACGGTGGCTTCCACGCCGTGGATTCATCAGCAATCGCATTCGAAATCGCAGCTAAAGGCGCTTTCCGTCAGTCTATCCCTAAAGCGGGTGCACAACTTCTTGAGCCAATCATGAAAGTTGACGTGTTCACGCCAGAAGATCACGTAGGTGACGTAATCGGTGACCTTAACCGTCGTCGTGGTATGTTAAGCAACCAAGAAGCTGGTTTAACTGGCGTTCGCATTAAAGCAGACGTACCGTTATCAGAAATGTTCGGTTACATCGGTTCACTACGTACAATGACATCAGGCCGTGGTCAGTTCTCTATGGAGTTCTCACACTACGCACCATGTCCACAAAACGTAGCTGACACAGTAATTGCTGCAGAAAAAGAGAAAAAAGCAGCTAAGTAATTAGCACTTTAACTCTTTAAAAAAACCCGCACGTGTTGCGGGTTTTTTATTGTCTGAAGGTTATTAAGCTCGAAAATTAAAACGTGCGGTCATAAAAAAAGAGCAACAGTTAGTTGCTCCTTTTTTATTTATTATGGCTATACAAATCTTTAAAATAGCTGACTTAATTAAGCGAATTGGTATTAATTTAGCTTATTAGCTGTTTTTGTGATGAGTGCTTTAAACTTCTTACGATGTGATTCACCACTAAAGCTCTGAATAGGCATGGTTACTTTATGTTCTTGTGGTAACAGCGGTATTGCTGTTGAATAACGCCCTGCAGGTGGAACGGTTATCTCTTTAAGGTGTACTTTAAGTGCCGCTAATGTTGCATCATTATCGACTTCACTCGGGCAGAGAAAAATTCCCCACTGCCTGAGCTTAACGCCTAGCTTGATACTACTTGAATAGCGCACAATAGGTGCAGCGAGTATGAGCCCTAATAAAATAGGAGATAACCACCAAAAAAAGACTGGCGTAAAGTAATAAGCAACGCTACCCCATACAATGGCAACCAGCGAAGAAAGCAATGTATAACTAAACGCTTCTTTCCATGGCACCATTCTGCCTTCACGCGGTTGAGCGTCCCATTTTACTTTTTTACCTAAAAATACACAGACTACAAAATACGCATGAAAAACCATCATTAATGGTGCCACAATAATGGCAAACACGGTTTCAATTATAGACCCTAAAGTAAGTTTTAATGCACCACCAAAGCGCTGCTTTCTATGCACTAAGGTAACAATCACGCCCATGAGTTTAGGCAATAATAAAATAATGATAGTTAAGTAAAGTAATGAGTCAATGAGCTCTGTTTTGGCTATTTGCCAAGTTGGAAATAGTTGATAGGCGCGATTAAAATAGACATCGCTATTTAAAGCGCGTGTTACCGCGTCTATGGTGCTTAACGCCAGCATAGATAACCAAATGAGTGATGATATATACGCGGTTGCACCCAGTAAAAAATGCAGCTTACTCATTAGCTTTAATTTTGCTGATGATAATAAGCCAAGATGTTGAATATTACCTTGAACCCAGCGTCTGTCGCGTACAGCATAATCTAATATGTTGCTCGGAACTTCCTCGTAACTGCCCTCAATATCGGCAAGTAATAATACGTCCCAATTCGCGCTATGTAACAAAGAGGCTTCCACAAAATCATGACTTAAAATTTCACCACCAAAAGGCGCTTTACCTTTTAGTGTTGGCAAGCCACAGCAATCAATAAATGCTTTAACGCGAATAATGGCATTATGGCCCCAGTAATTGGCTTTATCGGTTTGCCAAAAAGCAGATCCGGTAGCTAACATTGGACTATAAAGAATTGAAGCGAACTGTAAAAAGCGTCCAAAAAAGGTATCTTGGCGCACAGGAATAGGGATAGTCTGAATCAATCCCGCTTGTGGATTATTCAGCATACTGGTAGTGAGCTCTAGCATGCACTGACCCGTCATCACACTATCAGCATCCAATACAATCATATGCTCGTATTGGCTACCCCAGCGCTCGCAAAAGTCGGTTAAGTTACCCACTTTACGATGTTTGTTATCTTCACGGCGACGATAAAATACCTGCTTTGCAGTATCACCTAAGCGCTCACATAACGCATGCCATGCACTTAATTCATTACTAGCAATAGTTGCGTCTTGTGTATCGCTTAGTAAATAAAAATCAAAGTGTTTTAATTGCCCTGTCGCTTTTAATGATTGTAAGCTGACTTCAAAGCCTGCAATCACTCTGTGCGTATCTTCGTTATATATAGGCATAACCACAGCCGTTTTTTGCTGTGATAGTGCTTCACTGTTAATAGAGACCGGCTTTATTTTTTTAAGTGTGAGTGGATCTATCCGAAATAGCTGCAGTATAAAACCAATACAACCACTACAAAATGCGGTGACTATCCACGCAAAAGTAATAGAAAATAAAGCAAGAAGTGCATACTCAAGTAAGGTCATGCCATTTGAATTTAAAATTTCAAACATAATTGAAATGCCATAGCCTGAAAGACCAATAGCAGCGATAGCAAATAACCACACACGAAGTGTTTTAAAAGGCATCGGCGTGCCTGCGCTTTGTTTACTTGATGTCATTTGGATACCAAACATAGCTCCATACCTCGCTCACTTCTTTATTACGTAGCTTTAGCGATAAACGCATATCTACAGGATCACTACCTTGGGGAGCGACTTTAAAAGCAACACGCCAACCTAATGATTTTGGTAATTTTTGCACTGTAATATCGCGGGCTTCACCGGTAGTAAGCTGAAGATCTGCGCTAAGTGCTAATTTTGCTGATAACTGATTGATATCAGGGCCGGTAAAGTCAACAGTAAATTGACGATGGCTTTTTGGCGGTGGATTATCTTCACCAGGTAATGCGGCACTACCAATACGCGTTCTAGCTACTTTGGCCAAATTATTTTGGCTTAGATAATCATTAAACGTCGTCATTTTATAGCTAAACTTTAATGCCTCTCCTGCTTTGAACGGCTTTTCAGGAACCCAATAACTTACAATATTATCGTTTGTTTCAGTATCTGTTGGAATTTCTACTAGCTCAACACGGCCATTGCCCCATTCACCTTGTGGTTCTATCCAAAGGCTAGGGCGGTTGTGGTAATGCGCTTCGATATCAAAGTAGTTATTGAAGTCACGGTCACGCTGCACAAGGCCAAAGCCTTTTGGATTCTCATATGAAAAAGAGGTTACACTGAGTTGGGATGGATTATTAAGCGGACGCCATACCCAATTACTCTCTTGTGACTGCGTGAGCAAACCATCTGAATCATGTACTTCAGGGCGGTAATCATCAAAAAACTTAGTGCTATTTTCACCGTGATAAAACATGCTCGTTAATGGCGCTATACCTAGCTTTTTAACATCTTTACGCGCAAAAATTTGCATGTCGACGTTAACACGTGTCTGTGTGTTTGGGTCTATTTCAAACTTGTAGGCTCCCGCTACCGATGGGCTATCGAGTAAAGCAAAAATAGTAATATTAGTTTGCTCTGGTGTTGGTTTTACTAACCAAAACTCTTTGAATGAAGGAAACTCTTCACCAGATGTTTGTGCGGTATCAATTGCCAATCCGCGTGCTGATAAGCCATAAACTTGATTAGGTCCAACTAGGCGAAAATAAGAAGCGCCCTGAAACACCATAATTTCATCTTTATAGTCATCGTTATTTAGTGGGTAGTGCAATCTAAAACCAGCATGCCCTAACTGTGTACCTTCAACACTTTTCGCTATTTCATCTTTTAGGTGTGCTGCTGTTCCATCATATTGATAAAAGTCTGTGCTAAATGGGAGACGGCTAAGTTTGGCATCGTGATCAACGATATTGATTTTTACTGGGGTTTTATATAAAAAACCTGGGTGAAATAGTTGCAGCTCATAAAGCCCTTCATCTTTCCATACCGATTGATCGTGTTTGAAGCGGATTGAGCGGTAGTCTTGATAATCAATACTATTGAGCGCTTCTATTTGTATGTTTTTAGGTGCAATATAATCTTGCTCAGCAAGCTTTTTAGCACGCGCACTTATCACATCAAATAAGCTGCCTTGTGGTATTGCCGCTTCTAATGAGGTTGCTGCAATGGCGTTGTTCGTTCCCCACAGTGAAAAAACTATCAACATCCCTACCAAAGGTTTAAAAGCCCTTTGACAAGTTGATATAAGGTGAATGCGTTCTTTCATTTTGAATCCTTTATAAAAATATATTTACAGCGAGAGTAACGTCTATCTCAATGGTTTTTATATGGGTTAGCAGGACTGGGCAATTATCTTTTTAGCGCAGGTGTAGTAACGCAGCTTCACATTTTGTATTTATTAAACAATAAATGAAAGGTGTGAAATTTGATAAAGGCCATATCAAGGTTTGCATAGATAGTAAGCAATGTTTGCTGAAGCTTGTCTGAATTACATTTGTATAAAAAATAAAAAAGCCGCTAAAGCGGCTTTTGAGTAACTATATAGATATTTTAGGTCACAATACCTAATTGTTAACCGACTAATTAAGCTTAATCAGCATACTTTGTTGCTTTGTACGTTAATTTAACATTACCAAAAGGAATGGCGCCGTTTACACGCACTCGCCACTTACCTTCTTTAGGGTTGGTAAATGAACAACTTTCGCTATTACCGAAGCTTATTGAGGCGCAATCTTTTCTGAAAAGAGTCGGGTTTCTTTTATGGCGTACAAATAAGTTTGCATCACCCCAGCCACCGTCAAGGCTAACTGTTAGCTCGTCATAACCTTGTGGGATTTCAAAGCTGTAGCTTTTCCACCAAAACCACCCGCCAATATTATTAATTTCGCCAATAATTACTTCAGGTTCTGGCTCAGGTGGCGCGATAATGGTCGAGCGAATATCGACAATAACAGGGTCATGATCTGACGCTCTGTAAGGACCTTGAGCATATAAGGTTGATTGTTGTGCGTCAGATTTAAATTCAACGTTATAATCAAGCGAGATAGGCTCATCGGCATTAATGTGCCAATCGGTTGCACTGACTACTTTATTTAATAAGCTTGGGCTGACTAGGGCGTGATCTAAACTACCCGCTCGGCCAGAAAAGCTATAAGAGTAACCTAAAGTGTTGCCATCTAGCTCAGCAACCACATTTTTAAAGCCTTTATCAGCAAATGCACGGATAGGATCTTCCATTGCATAGGCGTTCATGTCGCCAACAAGAATGATATCTTCATCATCAACCCCTGTTGGTTTGCTATTTAACCAATCAGCAAATGCATTGGCGCCAGCAGTTCGAATTTCGTTCCAACATGCTTGGCCGTCATTTTGATCAGCGTTTCCACCAGTTGCACTACCACAACCACCTTTAGATTTTAAGTGAGCAACGGCAACAGTAAAGACTTCTTCTGTCTCTATAGACTTAAAGCTTTGCGCAATAGGTGCGCGATTACTGTAGTCAAAAGGCGCGTCAGTTGTAATCGCTGCTGTTCCTACTTGCTGTACTTTATCAGCACGATAAATAAGCGCGGTAGTAATGGCGTCGGTGCCGATTTTATCAACGCCAAAGTCCACAAATGCATAGTGATTTTGACTGTCGGCATCATTAAGTGCATTTACTAAGCTTGCAACAGCACTAAATTCACCAAAGCCGTCATTTTCAATTTCCATTAAGCCAATCACATCAGCTTGCATAGCACTGATAGCACTAACTAGCTTGGCCTGTTGACGAATTAATTCTATTTCTGAGTCAGCACCTCGGCTAGTTGGGAAACCGCCACCTTGGCCATCGCCATTAAAGTAGTTAAGCACGTTAAAGCTGGCAACACGTAAATCAGCGTCAGGGTTTAACTCTGGCGCATCGGTGCGTGGATTCGTAGCTATAAACTGAGGTGTGACCGTTGGGTGAATACGGTAAGTGCTAAAGCTGTACGCTAGGGCGCCAGTTACGGTATTTACTGTATCGCCAGTACGCAGCGTATTCTCTGCTGATAATCCTGGTACAGGGTAAGCAATAGGGTCGCGATTTTGACGAGTTGAGCCATCATCTACGAGTATTTTTTTAGTTAGATTTTGCGCTTCAATCGCATTTGCTGCCGCACCAGGAAGTGCAACTTGTGTCCCTTGATATAAACGTTCGGTGGCAAGCTCTAATTCACCGTAACGACCTAAGCCATAGTTATTCGTGACAACTAATGGCTGCTCTAGGGTCACCAACATACCTTCAAATGCTTCTAACTCACTTTGATCGATAACGGGTAAAGTGATTTTGGTCGGATAAGCTGAAAGGCCGGTATCACAAATAGCAACTTGGCTAACATTACCAATTTGGGTGGCATCAAAGTACTCTTCAACAGTACCTTGTACGCGAACATGGTCGCCAACATTAACATCAGTATTGGTAAAGTAAACAAATACACCTTCAGAAGTAAGGGGGTTTGCATCTTCATCACTATTAAGTGAATTTACAAAAAAGCCTTTGAGCTGATCATCTGCTTGGAAATCAGCTGTCACAACGCCTTCAAATTCAACCACAGTGTTAACCAGTGGACTGCTTGCGCCTTCACCTTGAATACTGCTAATTAATGTTTTATCAGCGCCACATAGTAAAGGATCTTCAGGTTCTGGCTCAGGATCTGGATTAGGTGAAGAATTCCCTGCAAAGATACCTAGATCACTAAAATCATCTTGATCAAATTGCAGCCATAGCTCACTTGGATTAAAAGCGCCATCGGCATCAGTGCGTCCGTTTAATTGAGTTTCTTTACGGCGCAGTGTTTTATTTTGCGTTTGTACGCCACCTTCAGACCAAAATGAACCTGGATCTACGCCGCGTTGACCAAAGCTATCAATAACGGTTGAGCCTTGCGTAAGTACCAGTGCGTCATCACCATTAAAGTTAGTGACGGCGCTGAGTTGATCTGCTTTTTCTTTTAATTCAACTGAAGCATTACCATTAACAATGACATACGTGCTATTAGCAGCAAGTTCACCGGTTAAATCGAGCGTATTGTTTGCCTCTGTATTGCCATTTGAATAGAGGCTTAGGGTATAGCCATCCAATGACAATGGGGTTGTCGAATTATTAAATAGTTCTACTGCTTTATTATAGCTACTGCCCTCTACGTATTCTGATATAACGAGGTTTGCGGTAGCGGGTGCACTGAGGCTTGCTAACACAAGCGCCAATGGCGTTATTTTTGTTTTCAACATTATTATTTTTTCCCGTGTTTTTGTTTCCCCAAATGGGACGCTTAGTGTAATGAAAAATGATTACAAATAGAATACAGAATGTTAACAATATTAAGTTTTGTTATTTTTTGAGGTAGAACGTACAGTTGTGTGTTTGGTTTTAGGTAAGGCAGAGCCTGTGTAGTGTGATTACTATCTATAAAAATAGGGGGTAACGCTGCATAAATGCCAACTATGTGTTGTTCTTAAACATAAAAAAAGGGCAATAAAGCCCTTTTATATCAATATGCTTTTATTACTTATTTAAATAGCGGGCAGCCTGCTTTGCAAAGTAAGTAAGAATGCCATCAGCACCTGCACGTTTAAATGCTAATAGAGACTCCATAATAGTGGCTTCCTCACTCAGCCAGCCGTTATCAATAGCGGCTTTGTGCATCGCGTACTCACCACTTACCTGATAAGCAAATGTTGGTACACCAAATTCATCTTTAACGCGGCGTACAATGTCTAAATAAGGCATACCTGGCTTAACCATTACCATATCGGCGCCTTCTTGCAAATCAAGAGCCACTTCACGAATAGCTTCATCAGAGTTGGCAGGATCCATTTGGTAAGTTTTTTTATCAGCGCCTTTTAGGTTTCCTGCTGAACCGACAGCATCTCTAAATGGGCCATAGTAGCTTGATGCATACTTTGCTGAATAGGCCATAATGCGAGTGTGAATAAAGCCATCGGCTTCAAGGGCTTCACGAATTGCACCAATACGCCCATCCATCATGTCTGATGGGGCAACAACATCAGCACCTGCATGTGCGTGTGATAGCGCCTGCTTAATTAAAATTTCGGTAGTGACGTCATTAATTACATAACCTGCATCATCAAGAATGCCGTCTTGACCATGCACAGTAAATGGGTCAAGTGCAACATCGGTGATCACGCCAAGCTCAGGAAAGGTTTCTTTTAATGCGCGAACAGTTCTTTGTGCTAAGCCATCATCGTTATACGCTTCTTCAGCGAGTAGAGACTTTTTATCTGCAGGGGTAACAGGGAAAATAGCAAGCGCAGGGACGCCTAAATCAACTAATTCTTTAGCTTCTTCTAGCAGTAAATCAATTGACAAACGTTCAATGCCGGGCATCGATTCAATACTTTCACGACGGTTTTTACCTTCAAGCACAAAAACAGGGTAAATAAGATCATTAACACTCAGCTGATTTTCAGCCATAAGGCGACGAGAGAAATCATTACGGCGCATTCTACGCATGCGAGTATATGGGAAAAGGTCTAGTCCAGATTGGGCCATAAGTTATACGCTCCTACTGTGAGATTGGAAAATTAACCACTTGATTGCGGCCATGTTGTTTTGCTAGATAGAGTGCCTTATCGGCACGCTCAGTAAATGTTTCAGGGTTATGAACATCATCGGCAATATGAGTATAAACACCGGCACTAATGGTGTATTTAATCGTAGTACCTGCAACACTGACAGTGTTTTTTTCTACTGCGCACCGTATTTGCTCGGCAATAGTTAACGCACCTTGATTATTAGTATTGGGTAGCAGGACGACAAATTCTTCACCACCATAACGCGCCACTTCATCAAGGGGACGTTTTAATTGTTGTTTAATAACATCACAGACTGCTCGAATTACCTGATCGCCGGTTAAGTGGCCATAGGTATCGTTGATTTCTTTAAACTTATCTATATCAAGCATAATGATGCTCAAGGGTGTTTGCTCACGGCGTGAACGGCGAATTTCCATGATTATTTTTTTATCAAAGAAGCGCCTGTTTTTTACCCCTGTTAGAGCATCTTCCATATTGAGTTGTTCAAGCTCACGGTTCTTATCTTCAAGTTCCCTAAGCGTGACTTGTAACTCAAAGGTGCGCTCATCAACTTGGTTTTCAAGTTCATGACGAGTGCGATCTTGTAATTCAATTCGTTCATTTAACAACGCGTCTTGCGCTGCACTTTTTGCAATCAATGCCTGTTGTGTTGTGACTTGCTCATCGCGTTGTAATATAAATAATTTTATGACGGTGTAGCTTAAACAAAATGAGCAGCTTAAAGAGGCCGCGAAGGTGAGTATTAAGCTGGATCTAGTGACGGTATACAGGCCTGTTAACGCAACGGAAAAATGAATGACTACAATTAAAAAGAACCCGAGTGCCATTAATAGAGATTTATTGGGGCTCGTGGGGTTTTTTCGTAAGTAAAATAATGTTGTGACAACATGATAACTTAAAATGACAGGAATGCTTAAAATAGCAAACAAAGCCACGCTTGGAGTAGGCAGCAACCCTATAAGTACAATAACCAATGCATATAAGGTGGTAATTATTGTTTGCCCTTTAACTAAGTTGGATTTAATGGGTATGCAAACATGGCGCTGTAAAGGAAGAAACAACACCGTGATCAGCATTAGCAAAATAGGCAGCATTAATTGCTGTAAGGCTGCTATGCTTGGGGGGGCATAACGAAACCCAAATCCGCCTAAATATGCTAAAAATAGGCTAAGCATCAGTGTAATCACACCGGCATAGGCAAAATAATGTTTACGTGAAAAAGCAAATAAAACCAAGCTACTGATAGCCAAAGAAAAAATAAATCCAATCAGTAATCCATAGTGCAAGTTAAGCATACTTTTATGGGCTAATAATGCATCTTGTTGCCATAAGGTGAGGGGGACGCGAAGCCCGATTCCCGCATTATTATTAACGTTAAGATAAACGGTGGTTTCGCTGTTAGCGGGAAGTGTTAATTTAACCAACAAAGACTCACTTTTAATCGCTCTATCAGATAAAGGAAGAGCATCACCAAAATGTTCCGATTTTAGTCGCTTCTCACCCATAAAGTGGTACAGGTATACATTGTTTAGAAGTGGGTTATCTAACGATAAAATTGGCTCTGTTGGCTTATTAAGATAATTATTTAGTTGAAATTGAATCCACACAGGGCGAGTTTCAAGACCTAAATTAAGCGGTTTATTATTAAGTGACTGCCATTGTTGTAAGTTGCTTTGTTGTGCATCTTCTAGTGAGTTGGGGGTAAACGAATAATGAATCGACTCTATTTTTTTTGAGCTAAATTCGCTATTTATATCAATTGCAGTTGCAGGGAAACAGGATGTAAAAAACACCAAAATGAATGCCAGCAAGGTGCTGTAGATGCGCATTATTTTTTCTCTAATCCAAATAAGCGATTAAAGTTTTCACGAGTATGTTTTGCCACTTCAGATGCTGGAATGTCGTAAAGCTGAGCAAGCGTGTCACACACATAATGCAGCAATGCTGGCTCGTTTCGTCTTGATTTTGGCTTTGGTTTAACAATACGAGGAATTAAAAATGGCGAATCGGTTTCTATTAATAAACGTTCAATAGGAATACTCGGTATAAGTTGCTGTAACTCCTCGCCACGTCGTTCGTCACATACCCAGCCGGTAATACCAATATAAAGTCCTAAACTTAAGTAACCTGAGAGTGCTTGCGCATTGCCTGTAAAGCAGTGCAGTACACCGCGAACAGTAAATTCTTTTAAAATAGTGAGCATATCCTCACTGGCATCACGTTCATGCAAATAAACAGGCAAGTTGAGTTTTTCAGCTAATGCGAGCTGACGACGCAAAACAGCACGTTGTATATCTCTAGGGGAAAAGTCGCGATTGTAATCTAGTCCGCATTCACCTATGGCAATAACATGCTCATTTTGAGCGAGCTGAGTAAGTTGTTGCTCAAGCTCAGGGGTTGCTGTTTTAGCGTCATGAGGGTGAATACCAGCGGTAGCATATTGATTATAGTGCGCAGCAAGTGCTAATGATTCTTCACTGGAGGTTATATCACAGCCAATAATCAGCATCCTGTTTACGCCCGCATCCTTTGCTCTGGCGAGCACCTCTTGATGCTGACCATCAAATTGATGATTAGTTAAATTTACGCCAGCATCAATTAACGTGTATTGCATTACTGAGTACGTTTTACACGAATTGAACGGTTTTGATCTGCTTTTTTAAGTAAAAAAGAGTTAAATACGCCACGGCTAATAATAACAGTATCACCTTCGTCTAATCTTAAGCTATCTGAGCCAATTTGACGCCATTGCTGGTTATTTTCTAAGGTAATGATTAGCTCACCATAAGGTGCTTTTTTAACAGAAGAAATCATTGATGTAATAGACTCTTCACCATTTTCAGCAATTTCTTTATGCTCTAAACCAAACTCTTTTGCTTTAGTGGCCACAGGCGCTGTTGCAGCGGGAGCCTCAGCTTTTACATTTGTTTGTGCCGATTTGCTTAGCTGGCTTTGCGCTGGTTGTGTTAATGACTTTCCGGCAATGGTGTTGTCGTAGCAGAGTAAACGATTAAAGTCGTTTTCAATAAAACTACAGGCTTGCAAAGCTTGCTCATTAATAGGAGTAGCGGCTAAAACCGGTACGCTGACTAAAGCGAGTAAAGAAAGTAAATACTTGTTCATATTATTCCTTAGATTCTTGTTGTGGTTTTGCGGTATAAAATTTAGCTAAAATTAAACCAAGCTCAAATAAAAGCAGCATAGGTAGTGCCAATAGGGTTTGTGAAAGCACATCAGGAGGCGTTAAAAACATTGCCACTACAAATACGCCAACCACTATATAGGGACGCTTGTCTTTTAGACTTTGTGTGGTTGTTGCACCGCTCCAGCAGAGCAACATAATTGCAACTGGGATTTCAAATGCGATCCCAAAAGCAAAAAACAGCTTGAGCACAAAGCCTAAATAACTACTTATATCGGGCGCAAGTGTCATCATTTGCGGCCCTACACTAGTGAAAAACCCTAAAATTATAGGTAGCACCACAAAATAACAAAAAGCAATGCCACTATAAAATAAGATAATACTGGAAGCCAATATGGGCATCAGCATTTTTTTTTCATGTTGATATAAACCCGGGGCTATAAACCCCCAAATTTGATGCAAAATCCAAGGAATGGCAGCAAATAAAGCAACAAACAACGTCAGCTTAAAAGGGGCAAAAAACGGTGCAGTAACATCCGTTGCAATCATAGTGGCTGTACTAGGTAAATGAGCAACTAACGGAGCGGCTACAAAGGTATAAATGTCGTTTGCAAAGTAAATTAAGCCAATAAAAATCACTAAAATACTCAATAACGATTTAATTAGCCGGTCACGCAATTCAATTAAATGAGCGACAAACCCTGATTTTACTTCCTCAGTCATTGTGTTTTATACCGTTTATTAAGTGCATGAAAAAAAGAGAGTGCTATGTTCACTTTGAGTCATCTGTTTGTTGGCTATTTGATGCTGGCGTTTGATTTTTTTTATAGCTACGGGTGACTGATTGTGCCGCTTGTTGTAGCTCAGAAACAGAATTTTGTAGGTCAGGACTTAAATCTTTAAGACCTTGTTGCTCTGCTTTTTTTAGATTTTCGTGTAGCTCATGCACACGAAGCTCCTCACTCACCTCCGCTTTTACGGAATTGGCCATTGCTTTTGCTGTTTTAACCCAACGGCTCACAGTTCTAATAGCGACAGGTAAACGCTCAGGACCAAGCACCACCAAACCGACAATAAATACAACAACAAGCTCCCACATTCCCATGCTGGTTAAACCTTGTCGTCGTCTTTAGTTTTGCTAGTTGCACTTGAATCGATAGGTGTTGATTCTGCTGATTTTTCAATGTGTTCTGTTTTATTTTCGCTGGCTTGTTTTTCAGCGCTTTGCTCATCCGACATCGCTTTTTTAAAACCTTTAACTGCGCCGCCTAAATCACCACCGATACCGCGTAGCTTTTTGGTGCCAAATAAAAGTACAATGATTGCAAGTACAATTAA
The DNA here is from genome assembly GCF_005886135.1 of Pseudoalteromonas sp. S4741. Taxonomy (NCBI): domain Bacteria; kingdom Pseudomonadati; phylum Pseudomonadota; class Gammaproteobacteria; order Alteromonadales; family Pseudoalteromonadaceae; genus Pseudoalteromonas; species Pseudoalteromonas sp. S4741. Next base: position 22,092 of record NZ_PNCN01000104.1, read on the forward strand.
TAGCTGCCAAATACTAATACCACCAAACCCCATGGTTTTCTCCTGCTTTTAAAGCCGTTAATATTAAGATTAAATGCTGATTATACGCCCACAGCGGTAAATTGCACTTAGTTTATGCGCGACGCCAAGCCGCTATAAAGCCAACTACAGCACAGCCTAAGACAACGCCAGCAGCCATTAAGTTGTGTTGTAAATAAAATAATGCTGAAACAATCATCGCTGCACTACTAAAAAGTCCTAAAACCAAGGGCTTATGTGAAACCGTTGATGTTGGAGGTTGTGCGTGCGGTGCTCGTTTTAAATTTTGATAAATTAAATCAGGCAACTCAGGCATTTTTTCTGCCCAAAACGGCAAGTTTGCATACATTTGCTTTAGTACAGAAAGCGGGCCAACCTGTTGTTTTACCCAGTCTTCTAAAAACGGTTTTGCGGTTTTCCACAAATCTAGTTGTGGATAAAGCTGGCGACCTAAGCCTTCAACATACAACAAGGTTTTTTGTAATAATACGAGTTGTGGTTGAACCTGCATATTAAAACGACGTGCAGTATTAAATAAATTAACCAGTACATGGCCAAATGATATTTCAGCCAGTGGTTTATTAAAAATGGGCTCGCAAACGGTACGAATGGCAAATTCAAACTCTTCAATGCTGGTATCGGGCGGCACCCACCCTGAATCAACATGTAGCTGAGCTACTTGGCGGTAGTCACGATTAAAAAAGGCAATAAAGTTTTCAGCTAAATAGCGTTTATCTTCTTTGTTAAGTGTTCCCACAATACCACAATCTATACCAATATATTTAGGATTGTGCGGGTTTTCGCGCGACACAAAAATATTGCCAGGGTGCATATCTGCATGAAAAAAACTATCGCGGAATACTTGAGTAAAAAAAACTTCCACTCCGCGCTCTGCTAATAACTTCATATTGGTATTTTGTGCCATGAGCGCCTCAGTATCCGAAACAGGAATACCGTAAATTCGCTCCATAACTAATACATTATTGCGGCTGTAATCACTATATACAGTGGGGATATAAAGAGATTCTGAACCTTCGAAGTTACGCTTTAATTGAATGCCGTTAGCACCCTCACGCATTAAGTCGAGCTCATCGAGCAATGTTTTTTTATACTCTTTAACCACTTCCACAGGGCGTAATCGCTTGGCTTCGTTAATTAATTTACCGACAACCTTAGCTAATTTTTCCATTAGTGCTAAGTCGGCGTTGATTTGTTGCTCAATATTAGGGCGAATAACTTTAATAACAACATCTTGCGACTCTCCTTGAGGATCAACAAGGGTGGCAGTATGCACTTGAGCAATTGAGGCCGATGCCAAGGGGGTTTGTGAAAATTCGCTAAATAGCTGGCTAATATCATCTATTTCTAATGCTTTTTCGATAATCCTCTGGGCTAGTTCACCTTCGAACGGTTCTACCTGATCTTGTAAAAAGGCTAATTCTAGCGCGATATCGTGGGGTAACAAGTCACGACGGGTTGAAAGCATTTGGCCAAATTTTATCCACACCGGGCCAAGTTGTTGCAGTGCTAATCGAAGTCTTAAGCCAGGTGGTTTATCTTTGTGTTGGTTGCGCAACCAAAACAAACTTCCTCGTGCAAGTTTAGCAAACCAAGGTGCTTTGTGTTTTGGAATAAGCTCATCGAGTCCGTAGCTAAGCAGAGTTTTAGTTATGTAATACAGTCGGGCAGTTGACACAAAAAATCCTTAGCGCGTTAAAGAGCTTTAATTAAGGCGTTAATACGTTGCTCAATGGCGGCAACTTGGCCTTTTAGTGCTCTATTTTGTTGTTTAAATTGCGCAAGCTCTAATGGATGAATGGTGATTGCCAATTCATCTTGGAACAGGCTGATCAAGGTGCTATCGAGCTGTGATTTTGCTTTTTTACCTTGCTGCTTAAACGACTGAAAGTGCAAATAAAGTTGTTGTGCAGGTGCATCCCCAACATACTTTGCTAGTTGCTCTGGCCAATCAATGTCTAAACTTGAAAAGGCGGAACTATAATTTTGAGCTATGTTTAAATCCCCTTGCAAATCAAGTTTGTCTTGACGTATAAGCTGGGTAAGCATGGCTGGATTTTTAAGAGCTAACAAGGTGTTTATATTGGCACTGATCATACAGTCAGCGTCAGCATGTGCTAATGCAGTGTAAAGATGTAGCTGCTGATTGGCATAAGTAATGGCTATTTTTTGCTGCCAATCTCTAACTTCAACTAATAAACGCTGATGTTCTACCGCTTTTAGCTTATCGACTAAGCTCGGGTCGAGTTTAAGCGCTTGATTTAATACTTGTTCAATAAGCGAAAGCACAAAGCTCGGTAGCATAAAAAAACTGCTTTCAGCCGATTGTTCTTTATTGTTTTCTTCAAGCGCCATAAATTACTAACCTTAGTATTTAAACCCACGGTGAAGTGCAACAATGCCGCCTGTAAGGTTTTGATAAGTTGCTTGTTCAAATCCTGCTTCGACCATCATCGCTTTTAGCGTTTCTTGATCTGGATGCATACGAATTGACTCAGCTAAATATTGGTATGATTCACTGTCGTTAGCAACCAACTTACCCATAGTAGGTAAAATGTTGAAAGAGTAAAAATCATACGCTTTGCTGAGAAGCTCTTGCTCTGGTTTCGAAAACTCAAGAATGAGTAAACGACCACCTGGCTTTAAAATACGGTACATAGAGCGCAACGCTTTATTTTGGTCGGTAACATTACGTAAGCCAAAAGCAATCGTAATTAAATCAAAACTATTATCAGGAAAAGGTAATGCTTCAGCATTCATTTGCACATAATTAATGTTACCGACAAGGCCTAAGTTATGCAGCTTTTCGCGGCCAACCTTTAGCATTGAAGAGTTTATATCACCTAAAACAACCTGGCCGGTATCGCCAACAAGTTGACTAAACTTTGCGGTTAAATCGCCAGTACCACCGGCTAAGTCTAATACATGATGGCCTTTACGAATGCCTGAACTAGCGATTGTTTGACGTTTCCATAAGCGATGAATACCAAAAGACATGAGATCATTCATAACATCGTATTTTGTCGCAACAGAATGAAACACATCAGCAACCATAGAAGCTTTTTCGGTTTCGGCAACAGTTTTATAGCCAAAATGCGTGGTCTTTTCAGGGTTCTCGTTCATGATTAATCTCTATCGTGGTAATAAAGACTAGTGTACTTGATTGTGCACCAAGGGTGCAATTTGAATATGATTTATCAGCTAATTTATTGTGTGAACAGTGTAATTGGCTATTGAGATGTGCGTGATTTAAAGGCCGCGTTTGAGGCACTTTTAACAAGTTGGTTAAAGTCGCCTTGTTGTTGTTCCGTAATCCCTAGAGAGAGAGAAATGGGAGGGAGTTTTAGATCGCTTTTTGAACTTATAAAGCGTAGTTTTTCAACTCCGCTTATCACTTTTTGTGCAATAAGGTTAGCGGTTTCGGGTTCTATGTTAGCAAGTAAAACGATGAATTGATCTTTTGCAGAGCGTCCGGCTAAGCCACTTTGCGAAACATATTTTTGCACTTGCTTAGCCACTTTATTTAAAATCACTTCGCCAATGGCATCGCCAAAATTATTAATAAAATGCTCTAAATTATCAATTTGAATGGCAATAGCTGAGATTGATTTGTCTTGTTTTAACCATAACTGTGTTTGTTTGGTTAAATAATGGCGTTTGTATAAGCCAGTTTGTGGGTCAATCACATGTTGTTTGCGTAGGGTATTAAGTTGTTTTTTAGTTGCTTCGTGTAGTTTTTTGGCCTGACTTAGTTGGTGTTTAAATTGAGCTTGTTGCGTTAATAAAAGCTGAGTTTGTTCATTAAGCCTTTCTAAAGCAATACGGCTGTTGGCAATATTATTTTCATCTAGAGAGTGCATACAGTCATTAACATGACCTGCAAAGTCGTTTAGCTTTTTTTCGGTCTGTTGAGCATTTTGCGATAGTGAATTGATCACGCCATTGACGTTTTCAATCATGGCTACTTCGGTTTTATGCCCTTGATTTAAATATTCAAAATAGAGTTGTTCAATAAACAGCTCATCAATATTTTGATGGGCATCTATGGCATCATCAATAGCATTGTTAAGCGCAAAATGGATTTTACTAGTGTATGTATACACAACTTGAAAATTTAAGGGGGTAGGAGGCAAAACATGATGCTCTAAAAACATACATACTTTTGTCATTTTTTCTTGTGCTATAGCCATGGAGTCATGGAACATCATTTGCAATTACCAACCAAATACGCATAAATGCTGATTTATAAAACTCGTCCGATAAGGCAATTTGCTTCCAAGCGCAGATACAATAATCATTATATCTGTGATTTAAAAGTAAAATGAGTCGTAGTTGGCTAAAATGGCGCTATAAATTCAATAACCGTTGCTTTTTTGAGCAATTACTCTAATTGTTAAGTATTAACTTAAGTTAATACAATATCTCACGGGCGTATATTTTGCGCAGTTGGTCGTATATCTATTTGCTATTTATCTAGGCTACGATAGGTTTATCACATCTGTAATATTACTAAGATCAATCACTATGAATTTATCTCTTTCAAAACAAATGCGTCTTTCCTTATTAAGTGTCACCTTAGTGTGCTCATTAAGCGCGTGTCAGCTCACCGCAATTAACGCCGATCAGCAATTTACGCAAACGGCTGCAAATATCGTACAGCACCGCCAAAATGTAAGCCCGTATAGTAACCCCGAAGGCGTTGATGGCTACTTATTACCTAATTTGTCAGCTGAATTTTTAGCACAGCAATATCAAAAAAACACGCAGTTATTAGCAGATTTAGATGCCATAGATGTAAGTGAACTCAGTGATGAAAACCAAATTAACTACAGTATTATTCGAGCGCAAGTGCAAAATAGTGTTGATGAATATGTATTTAATACGCACTACATGCCTTTAACGTCAGAATATGGCTTTCATTCAAGCTTATCGTTTATTGTTAATAGCTCTGATTATAAAACCGCACAAGATTATCAACACTATTTAAAGCGATTAAAGCAAGTTCCGCGCTTTTTTGGGCAAAATATAGGTTGGATGCGCAAAGGATTAGAGGTTGGTTTAACTCAACCCAAAGCGGTGTTAATTGGTTATCAAGACTCGATTACTGCTTACATTGTTGATGACGTCACACAATCTGAATTTTATAAGCCTTTTTTAAACAATACCGCGGGTTTAAGTGATAGTGAATTTGCAGGTTTGCAACAACAAGCTAAAGCTATTATTAGCAGCCAAGTTATTAATGCCTACAAAGACTACTTAACTTTTTTTAATAACGAATACTTACCAGGCGCACGTAGTGATATTGGTATTTCGTCAACACCGAATGGTGAGGCCTTTTATGCAAATCGTGCTAAATATTACACCACCACACAAATGACCCCAAAAGAAATACATGAGCTGGGTTTAGCGGAGGTTGCGCGCATTCGTAGTGAAATGGAATCGGTTATTAAAGAAGTCGGTTTTAAAGGCACATTTGCAGAATTTATCCACTTTTTACGAACAGATCCGCAGTTTTACGCCACAACGCCTGAGCAATTATTAAAAGAGGCCGCGTATATTGCAAAAAAAATGGATGCACAGTTACCTAAATTATTTCATACCTTACCGCGTAAACCTTATGGCGTAGCGCCGGTGCCTGCCAATATTGCTCCTAAGTACACTACTGGGCGCTATTCGGGTTCGAGCCGTGATGATCAAGCCGGCTTTTATTGGGTGAATACCTACGCTTTAGATAAACGACCACTCTATGCTTTAGAAGCATTAACTTTGCACGAAGCTGTTCCGGGTCATCATTTACAAATATCACTCAATGCAGAACTTGAAAGCTTACCTAGCTATCGCCGTGATGCGTATTTATCAGCGTTTGGTGAGGGCTGGGGACTGTATTCAGAGTACTTAGGCGTTGAAGCGGGTTTTTATCAAGACCCGTACAGCAACTTTGGTCGTTTAACCTACGAAATGTGGCGTGCTGCACGTTTAGTGGTTGATACGGGGATGCACATGTACGGCTGGAGTCGTGAGCGTGCAATGAACTTTATGGCCGATAATACTGCGCTTTCATTACACAATGTAAAAACAGAAACCGATCGTTATATTTCATGGCCTGCACAAGCGTTGTCATACAAAATTGGTGAGTTAACAATTAAACGTCTGCGTGCAGAGGCCGAGCAAGCATTAGGTCAGCAGTTTGATATTCGTGAGTTTCATCATCAAATATTGCGCCATGGTTCAGTGCCTTTATCGCTGCTTGAGCAGCAAATACGTTTATATATACAAGAAGAATTAGCAAAAACAGATAGCTAATAGCGTATTATTTTGAAACTATAAAAGCGTGGTGTTATTTAATGACATCACGCTTTTTAGCATTTAAGGATAAGTAATGAGTCAATTTATAATGTTTAGTATCGATGTGTTTGCCAGCTTATTTATTGTTGTATTTGGATTGCTGGTTATATTAATTGCTATTTTTTATGTTCGAGATATTACCCAAACAAAGCATGCTATTAGGCGTAATTATCCGGTAATTGGACGTTTTCGCTACTTTTTTGAACGCCAAGGTGAGTTTTTTCGTCAGTATTTTTTTGCTCTCGACCGTGAAGAAATGCCCTTTAATCGCGCCGAACGCAGTTGGGTATATCGGGCTGCTAAAGATGTTGATCATACGGCTGCTTTTGGTTCAACCCAAAGCTTAGAAACGACAGGCACCGTAATGTTTATGAACTGCGCATTTCCTACCTTAGATGAAGAAGCCTTAGCGCCTAGCAACGTAACGCTTGGGCCTTATTGTAAATTTCCTTACACCACAAATTCGTTATTTAATATATCGGGCATGAGCTTTGGTGCGCTATCTAGCCCTGCTGTTCGTGCACTCTCAAAGGGAGCAAAATTAGCCGGTTGTTGGATGAACACGGGGGAAGGCGGACTTAGTCCGTATCACTTAGAAGGTGGTGCCGATATCGTGTTTCAAATTGGTACGGCTAAATATGGTGTACGTGACGAGCAGGGAAACTTAAGTACAGAAAAGCTAAAAGCCGTTGCTGCACACCCAACAGTTAAAATGTTTGAACTGAAAATGAGCCAAGGTGCCAAGCCAGGCAAAGGCGGCATGTTACCTGGGCGAAAAGTGAATGCTGAAATTGCCAAAATAAGAGGCATACCCGAAGGGCAGGATTCTATTAGCCCAAATGGGCACCCAGAAATAAAAAATCCAAACGATATTCTAGACATGCTTACCACCATCAGGACTACAACCGGTAAACCGACAGGTTTTAAAGCGGTTATTGGTGAGCATACTTGGTTAGAAAGTTTATTTGCCGAGATTAATCATCGTGGTATTGAGTCTGCACCCGACTTTATTACTATTGATAGTGCGGATGGCGGTACAGGCGCAGCACCACAATCTTTATTAGATTCTGTGGGGTTACCGCTTAAAGAAAGCCTTCCTTTAGTGATACAGCTATTAAAGAAACATGGGCTTAGAGAGCGAGTTAAAATTATTGTTTCGGGTAAGTTAATTGTTCCTTCCAAAGTCGCATGGGCACTAGCACTAGGAGCCGACTTTGTGGTTTCTGCGCGAGGGCATATGTTTGCACTAGGCTGCATTCAGGCTATGCAATGTAATAAAGATACCTGCCCAACAGGAATTACTACGCATAATGAACGTTTGCAACGTGGTTTAAATGTTGAAGATAAAGCGCAGCGGGTCGCAAATTATAATAAATACATTCATTACGGTGCAGGGCTTATTGCACATTCTTGTGGCGTTACCAGTGCTCGCGAATTAAAACGCAAACATGTGCGTATTGTGCAAGAAAGCGGCCTTTCTGAGCCGCTAGATAAAATGTACGAGCATTATCATTAAATACTTGCTTGTTAATTATTGATGATGAAGTGTATTGCTCGCTTGAATGCCGGTGATTTTTAATCGCTCTAATTCGCAGCTAAACAAAAACTCTAGTGCTTCTAGGTGGCGACGCACTTCAGCAATATTTTTGCCAACTGCATATAAGCCATGACCGCGAATTAATACACCAAATTTAATCGGTGAGTGCAAATGGTGATCGCTGACTAATAAGCTCAAACGATCAATATCTTGGTCATTATCAAAAATAGGAATGCTTAAGGTTTCTAAATGTGAGGTAAAACCACTGAGCGCTTTTTGCATTTCGTAACCGCTTAAATCAAGCTGATGAGCTTGCGTTACTTGTGAAAGCACCGTTGCTGCAACAGATTGAGTATGCAATACACATTGCGCCTCAGGAATTAACTGATACAAACTTAAATGTAATTTCGCTTCGCTTGATAACGCCTGAGGAGTATTTAAGTTTTGCTGGTCTAACTGTAAAAAATGCTCATGGGTAAGTTGGGCCTTATCGCAGCCATTAGTCGTTATAACAAAGCCATTTTGGGTGCGAGCTGATAAACTTCCACCCGAGGCAGGAACCCAACCTTGTTGGCTAATCCATTTTGCGGCTTCTATAAGGTTTGAAATAGCGGTATGGTTGTCTTGCATATTTTCCTCACAAATAACAATTAAAGTACAGTTTAGACGGCTAAACTTCCGTTTTTAATCATAGCACTGCTCTGTACACAAAACCATCATCAGGAGACTTCGTGTTTGACAGTAAACTCCCCAATTTAGGTATTAGTATATTTAGCCAAATGAGTGGCTTGGCTAATAAGTTTTCGGCAATTAATCTTTCGCAAGGTTTTCCTGAGTTTGATACCCCTGAGTATTTAAAAGCGCAGTTAAGCCAGTATGTAACGCAAGGGGTTAATCAATACTCGCCTTCCAGCGGTGTACCTAAACTGCAGCAGCAAATTGCAGCATTAGTTCAGCGCAAATACAAAGCGCAAATTGATGGAACAAGCCAAGTAACTATAACTTCAGGAGCAACTGAAGCACTATTTGTAGCGATTCAAACAATCGTGCGCGCGGGTGATGAAGTTATTATATTTGATCCTGCATACGACTCATATCAGCCCGCTATTGAACTGGCAGGCGGCAAGTCAGTGCATGTTGCGTTAGCCGCGCCAGATTACGCCATAAATTGGCAAATGGTAAATCAAGCTATCACAGTAAATACTCGTGCAATTATTATTAATACTCCGCATAACCCAAGCGGTAAAGTATTAAAGCAGCAAGATATCAACGAACTAAAAAAGCTAGTGAGCGCTCACAATTTATATGTCATAAGTGATGAGGTTTATGAGCATATAACGTTTGATCAACAACCACACTTAAGTGCACTAGGTGACGAGGAACTACTGGTAAAAAGCTTTGTTATTTCAAGCTTTGGTAAAACCTTTCATAGCACCGGTTGGAAAATGGGCTACTGTATTGCGCCCACTGATTTATGCGAAGAATTTCGAAAGATTCATCAGTATGTTACTTTTTCAAGCTTTACGCCTGCGCAACATGCATTAGCAGATATGTTAGAGCAACACGCTGAACACATTGACCAGTTAAGTGAGTTTTATCAACAAAAGCGCGATGTACTCAGTAATGCTCTACAAGACAGCCGTTTTAGCATTTTACCAAGTGAAGGCACCTACTTTTTACTGCTTGATTACAGTGATGTATCGGATTTAAATGACGTAGAATTTTGCCAATGGTTAGCAGAACAAGCAGGCGTGGCAGCCATTCCACTGAGTGTATTTTACCAGCAGCCAAATAACGATAAAGTTATTCGTTTATGTTTTGCTAAAAACGATCAAACCTTAATAGAGGCGGCGCGCATTTTATGTCAACTTTAACTTTTACATTATTGCAAAGCTCGCTACATTGGCTCGATAAAAAAGCCAATTTAGCTATGTTTGAACAGCAACTTGCTAACATCAACAATCAACCTGATTTAATTGTATTGCCCGAAACCTTTGCCACTGGATTTGCGGTTAACCTTGATTGTGGCGAACCTGAAAATGGCTCAGTACTGGGTTGGCTTAAAACACAAGCTAAAAAACATAATGCAGTGATTGCTGGCTCAGTATTGGTAACCCAAGAAGACAAAAAGGCCAACCGGTTTTATTGGGTAAAACCAAGTGGTGATGTGCGTTATTACGATAAACGCCACTTATTTTGTTTGGGTAACGAAGGCGAGTTTGTAGTGCCAGGGCAAACGCGTGAAGTGTTTGAGCTAAATGGGTTTAAAATTTTACCGCAAGTTTGCTACGATTTACGTTTTCCGGTGTTTCAGCGCAATAACAATGACTACGACGTGATGATAAATATTGCCAACTGGCCAGCTGCAAGGCGTAATGTGTGGGATACCTTATTAATGGCGCGAGCAATGGAAAACCTGTGCTACGTGGTTGGCGTAAATCGGGTTGGCGAAGATGGTAATGGTATTGACCACAGCGGTGGAACCGCAGTGTATGACTTTAAAGGTGATCCACTGATTAAAGCGAATGATGACCAGCCAGCATTATTAACAATCACGTTAAATAAAGCGCCGCTTGATGAGTTTAGAGCTAAATTTCCGGCACATTTAGATGCCGATGCTTTTACATTGGTATAAATTAGCGCCCAGCCGATAAAGTGCTAAAATAGCCGCTGATATTTTTATTGGCGGCTTTATGAATACAACCCTTATTACACCGGTAATTTTAGCTGGCGGTATTGGCACACGGCTTTGGCCGCTGTCGCGCCAAGCAATGCCAAAGCAGTTTTTATCTTTACTTGATAATAAAAACCAGCAGTCGTTATTGCAAAGTACGTTAGTGCGTGTTGCAACTGAGGGCTTTAATCCCGCTATTTTGGTCTGTAATGAGCAGCATCGATTTATTGCCGCGGAGCAGGCAGCATTTGCAAAACCCCATGCCATAGTACTTGAGCCAGAAGGCAAAAATACCGCACCAGCTATTGCCCTTGCCGCGCACTATGCATTAAAAAATAATATTACAGGTCCTTTGTTGGTGATGCCTGCCGATCATCATATTGCAGATTTTACCGCATTAACTGCTCAGTTATCTGATGCGATTAAACTTGCTGAGCAAGGTAAATTAGTTACATTTTCAATCACACCAACAGAGCCACACACAGGTTATGGGTATATAAAACAGGGCGCAGCCATTAAAGATAGCTGTTGTTTTGAAGTTGACCAGTTTAAAGAAAAGCCTGATTTACCAACTGCATTAACTTATTTAGCTGAGGGCGGTTATAGTTGGAACAGTGGCATGTTTTTATTTACTCCCGCGGCATATCTAAAAGAGCTGGAACGCTTTGCGCCAAAAATAGCTAAAAGTGTTGCTAGTGCCACAGATTTTAAACAAGACTTAGCGTTTACTAGAGCAAATACTCATGCACTTGAATCTTGCCCAAGTGACTCGATTGATTATGCTATTTTAGAGCGCAGCAATAATGTGGTGGTAATGCCCGTTGCATTAAATTGGAGCGATGTGGGTAGTTTTTCTGCACTCGCTGCGCTTGCAGAAAAAGATTCGCAGGGAAACAGTAAAAATCAGCAACATATTGCACAAAACAGTATTAATAACCTAGTTATTAGCGAAGACGGGCACACAATAGCGACATTAGGAGTAAGCGATTTAGCGATTGTTCATACTCATGATGCCACCTTGGTTGCAAAACAAGATTCGCTTGAAGGTTTGCCTTTAATACTTAAGCAACTGGCAACAACACATAATAACAAACTGACACACCATCAGGTGGTTTACCGCCCTTGGGGAAATTATCGTACGCTGGTAGAAAGTATCGGTTTTAAAGTAAAAAAAATAACCGTTAATAGTGGGGCTAGGCTCTCAACGCAGCGTCATCAGCATCGCGCTGAGCATTGGGTGGTAGTATCAGGCACTGCAGATATATGTATTGACCAGCAAAGCTTAACGCTGACCCACGACCAATCTTGTTATATTGCTGCAAAACAGCTGCACAGTTTAGCGAATAATCAGCCCGAGCCCTTAGTTGTTATTGAAGTTCAAACGGGTGCCATTTTAGATGAAAGCGATATAGAGCGATTTGACGATATATACGGCAGAAAGTAACAGTATAAATAGTGAAAATACTTGATTATTTGTCACTGCAGTAAAACTTGGTAGCCCGTAGCCCGTAGCCC